>JAKFVJ010000209.1 GCA_021732245.1 Candidatus Obscuribacterales bacterium
CTGCCACTACTTGCTCGACAAGAAAGCATTGCAAATAGACCAAGCAATCATCGCCATGAACTACTGCCAACGCAGCCGCATCAGCTTCGACGACACACTAGAAGAATTCGGCTGGCAACCACCACCAGAACTTCGCCAATAAACCCCTGACAATTGGCTCAATCCAGCGCGCCACCGCACTTCAGGCAACTGACTATTAACCCCTAATCAGCCACAATCACCAATTTCCTGATTCAATTACAGGACGGCTCAAGAGGTTTATCAAATGCCTAGGAAGTTATCCTATCTGCCTATTCTCGCAATAATTGGTTTATTGCTATCCAACAATGTCGCCATAGCACAAACAGAATCTCGAATGGCACCAAAAGGTGTTACTCAAAAAGAAGTTGCGGAATTTAACACAGCTGTTAATCAATACAACAACAAAGATTTCCAACCGGCATCCGAAAAATTCAAACAACTAAGCGAAGCCCATCCCGACTTTCTAGACACCTACATAATGTACGGAGCAGCACTCCTGCGACTAGGCAAGCCAGAAGATGCAATACCTGTACTGCACGCTGCTGAAAACATCGATCCAAATGACGGTCTAATGATATTCACGCTTGGCACTACCTACATGCTGACAGGCAAAAACGAGCGTGCCGTCGAAAAATTCCAAAAGTACATTCGCCTTCATCCCAAAGACCAATTCGCATCCGAATCACAAGCGCGTGTCAACCTTCTCTCAACGGAGATCGCCCGCAATAAAGGCATCATGAGTTCAAAAGGACAGGACAACTATCTGGACGAAGCGATGGCAATGGGTGCAATGCGATGGAAGTCTTCGCAAATGCCAATACCGATTTACATAGCGCCAGGGCAAGACAAAGTCGGCTACAGAGATGAGTTTACCGACATTCTCAAGCAAGCATTTGCGACCTGGTCCGATGCGTCCCAAGGAAAGTTTATTTATAAATTCGTCAGTGACCCAAGCGATTCTCTGATTGAATGCTCATGGAGCGACGACCAGACAACCTTAGCTAATCCGGCCGAAGGCGGACAAGCAATGCCAATGTCGAGCTTAGACGGAAGTCTTATGGGTGGACGTATAACACTTCTAACTAAAAAAGGCGCTCAGACGAATCTACCCAGTAACATCGTGCGATCAATAGCGCTGCACGAAGTCGGACATATGCTCGGAATGCTCGGGCACAGCAGTCAGCCCGGCGACATCATGCTAGGCGCTACCTCTGACGGAACACAATTACTTGGACTATCAGATAGGGACAAGAAAACTATTTACTTGTTATACACCGCTCCAGATGAAGTCATCAAAGCGCATCCCGTCAAAACAACCAACGTAGCCTTTCAAGGATCACAAACCAGTCCGGAAAATAAAGCGGCACTATTGACGGCAGACGCAATTCACGAAATTGATCAAAAACATTACACCAAAGCGTTAGAGCTGCTGGAAGAAGCTAAGAAGCTTGCACCGTCAATGGAAGTTATTTATCTCGATTTGGCAAAGATATACAACGAACTGGGAAATGAAGCAATAAAGAACCACGATTATGCCAGTGTAAAAAAGAACTTTGATTTGGCAATAACAAATCTAATCAAAGCCAAGCGCAAAGAGCTTGCAGTCCAGTACTGCGACATTATTTTGCGGATAGCAAGTAGAGATTCCAATTCCGCCGACATCACCAAATACACAAAGCTCAAACGCGAACTAACAGGAAGCAATTAGACAGTAACGCCAGTGTGCCACTAACTACATGGACTGCTTGCCAGTACTTACTTTAGCTACATAGTCCCAATATGGCTTGAAATCCGCGATAATTCGCTGCTTCGCTTTATCTGAAAAATCAAAACTGGTAACCTTGCGTTTTCCTTCTGCGCTAACTGCTAGCCTCAGTTTCTTTGGCGTATCAAACGCCCTTGCATCGAAGGTATACATTCCCACATATGATTTATCTACCAATTCCTTGTAGGGATAATTGGTAATAGTCATCATTGCCTTGGTGAACGGCACTTTTCCTGATGCAATCGGTGTGGCTACGGCAATGTTATCCTCACCAACAAGAGACAATTCCAAAAAGTCTTTCTTTACCGCACGTTTATCATGCACGCCGTTTGAAGCCAACGAAACAATCGCAATTGGCAATGCAGCTGGCCCCAATGCAATAGTAGCCAGCGACGTGACAGACAATGCTACTTTTGTCGCCGTGAGGGCCTTGCTATCCTTGCAGCTTCTCGGACGTGGAATAACCAAGACTGTCACAACAGCTTTGTCATAGTAGTTTTCCGCGGCATAACTCTCATTCGCCCCTGGAGTCTCGTGCTCGTCACCGTTTTTCTGTTTTCCAACATCTTTCAAATTGGCTAGCTGTTTCAGTCTGTCTAACCCCTCTGGCGGAGTAAGAACACACACAGAAAAGAATTTCGACTCGAAATTGTAGTCTTTATGATTGCTGTCTTTAAACAGTTCTGCATTCTCTTTTTGTAAATCGGCCACCTTGAAAGGAATTTCTGGAACATCCGGCAACGCCGCACTAGACGGGGCAACCGCACCAGAAATCTGCTCTCTAGCCTGATCAATTTTGCCCTTAATAAGCGAAATAGGCACGCCAACAAGAGTAGGATTGACAGCAATATCGGTACCCAAGGTGTTAATACCAACTACTTGTCCTTCCGCATTTAGAAGTGGCCCACCAAAAACATCAGGCTCTATCTGAGAATCAAGAGATATCTTTTCTTTGGCGGATCTAACCACCTTGCTAACTACTGCCACACTCTCTTGGTTTGTCTCTCCAACACCGATGGAAACCAACTCGTCTCCGGCTGATGGTACCAAGGCTGGATTATCAGAAACCACTAACACCACTTGCTCTTCCACGGCTTCCGGATTGACTCGCAAAATCGCAACATCCTTCTCGGGATCGTTGACGATGACCTTGGCCTTAAAGACCTTTCCAGTACTCAGCTTCACGTGTAAGTGATCTTTGTCATCACCAACCACACTGCTGCTAGTCAAAATCAAACCTTGTCGATCAATCACAAAGCCTGATCCATGGTCATTCGACGAAAATACTGATACAACTCCACTCTTTATGGACTTAACTATGCCATCTTTTTTCTTGTCATCAAGACAAAATCCACACAAAGGCACCATCACTTGAGTGATTAACACCGCAGCAACAATGGAATTCGCTAGTGATATTTTCATTTCTTCTTCCCTGCTAAGCTCAGTCCGGTTATCGGGGTTTCCACCTCAAGAGATCTCAATTTGCCTTGCACTATCAAATCTTCTTTGAGCTTTAATGCAGCCCTATATTCAACAATTGCACTTTTCCTGTCGTTAATCGCGACAGCCTCATCTGCCAAGGCTAGCCTATCTGTCACACTTTGAGGATCTTTTCCAATTTGACAAATCGCATCATCTAAATCAGTCTCGTACTGTTCATAATGTGGACGATAGAAAAGAGCTTGATGCAGATACTGCATTTGCTCTTTTGGATCAGTCCGTAAAGAAAGAGAAACGTGCCAATAGCAGTCTCCCAAGTTTTGAGCAATCGCAGGTATTAGTTTCGCTATGTGAATTTCAGGGCGCGCAGAATTGAAATTCTCAAGCGCTTGCTTATACAGATTGGCGGCGCCAAGAAAATTGCCTTTCATTTGAAGCCTAGCAGGTCCTTCGACTCTCAGAACTTGAATCAGATCTTTAAAGCTCAAGAATCCAGCATTTGCAAATGGCAAACTTGTACCAGTAAATTCATCCTGAATAAATTCAGGAGATCCTGGAGGAAGAGGCCCGGCTTTCTTCACCTTCCGAATTGTCTCTAGAGCCAATTTATCCAGAATGATATCGTTGCTAGTTTCTTTGATACGAACATCTGAAAGTGTTTGATTTCGATGAGCAATGAAACCAATTGTTACCACCATAAATCCAGATCTGTCTGGTGGCTTCCATTTGATCTGCTTGTATAAGTTTTTGTCGAAAGAAAACTCAAGCGGCGTAGATGGTTCACCCTCAGCGACCCAAGAACGATAGTGCATTTTAGAAGCCTGCTTCTTTACCAAAGAAGCCATGTCCTTCTTGTCAATTTGCTCATATGCAGTAGACAATCTCTGAAACGCTTCTTTGAATTGCGGGTCTTTTTCTGTTACCCACTGGAGATCTTCAATAGCTTTGTCTGCCTGTTTATTCTCCAAATAGGCTGTACCTCTTATCAATCGAGCATCTTGATTGGACTTATCTAACCGTATCGATTCTGACAAATCTTCAACGGCCTTTGAATATTCCGCATTATGGAAATAAGAAAGCCCTCTCCAATAGTAAGCTTTGGAATCGTCAGGCTTACTCTTAATGACCTTACTGAAACTCAGAATTGCTTGAGGATATTTTGTGGCTGCATCCAACGCTGCTCCAGCTTTTAAGGGAGCAGCCACCACTGGTTTAGATGGCGTCAGATTACTTACGGCATGAGTTGGTTGAGCGCCAAAAAGCAGCACCGCTAATCCTACGGAAATACCCGCAAGTCTCCTAAAGTATTTTTTGTCTAGTTTCATCATTTACAAGCCCTTCAACTTTTCTCGGATGCTGCTGTCATTTTTGATTTTGAGTGCTGCCTGATATTCAACACTCGCGCCACGAAGATCACCAGAGGCCTTTAACTCATCCCCATAACTAACAAGATCTTCAAACTTTTCTGGATCCTTTCCAAGTTCTTTCATAGTCACTATCCATACGGACTGCCCATCTTTGTTATCCGGCCAGTAGTACAGTGACTGATGTATCAGCTTGATCGCTTCGAGAGGTACATCTCTCTTATCTGAGCCTAACCTGTAGTAGCAATAGCCAATATTTTCTTGAATACGACTTATTTTGCGCTGTGTTTCCTCATCCTGGTCACGCTTTCCATAAAGCACTAACGCTTTTGAATAAAGTTCGATCGCATCCAAATACTTTTGTTGACCAGAAAGCTCCCTTGCTTTTTCGTACATGCGATGCTCAGCGGGAACAATTGGCATGGGCACGCCAAGAACTTTCTGTGCATTCTCACCAGTAAAGTTGTTGTAGTCAAACGAAAAATCAATATCGTTTTCTTCATCAGACCCTGGCGGGAACGGCGGTCCCTTCAACCTACGAATGGCTTCCATCGCATTTTTGTCAAAGAATATGTCGTCACTAGATTCCTTGATTTTTACGTCACTTATAGAACCATCTCTGTGCACCTTAAATAGAACAACGGCACTTTTACTAACCGCCCTTCGAGGCGGTGACCAGTTTTCCCTAATTCGTCTTTGCAATTCTTGAAGGTATTCTGAGTAATCGCCACTAGAGGGCTCCCCCTCCGCGACGAAACGACGGAACTTAAGGTGCAGCGCCTTGCCTTTCCACAACCTTGACTGCTCTTCGTTTTTTGCGTCTTTATAAACTTGTGCCTTGAGCAAATAAGCTTCCTTCAAGCTCGGGTCGTGTTGTATAACCCAATCCACGTCCTGTATAGCTTTATCAAATTGTTTACTGTCGTGGTAAGCCCGTCCTCTAATGTAGTGCGCATCCAGAGATTCTGGGCTTAACTCAATCACTTTTGACAAATCTGCAATGGCATCAGCATATTTAGCTTCATGGAAAAACGAAAGTCCGCGCCAGTAATAGCCACTTGGGTCATTAGGCATCTTCTCAATCACCTTGGAAAAGCATTCCACCGCTTGAGGGTACTTCGACGAAGCATCAAGCTTCGCACCTTGTTTTATCAGTCCCGCCGCTGGCGAATTAGTATTTGACAGAGAGTAGGCTGGAGAACTGCACGACACCAGAAGTGTCACCAAAGCTATTTTTGCTTTCATCTGATAAATTTCCCAAAAACTAAACGCCAAGGAAACTAGCGTTTCGAATAATTGTCTAACCGTTGATTCCAAATTTGAGCCAACTAACGCATAGCTGAAAAACAAAATGTACCACCACGAATGATGACTGACTAATTGAAAGAAAATAAAGATACTCATCGTGATGGCCAAGTGGCTCAAATTTGTTTGCCACCATTTAGTTTTGGCTCAATAAGCTTGCCATAGCCTGCTTCGTGTTAATGTCAATATGGCGACCGTTGCTCGCAGTGACACCACGCATGGTTATGACGCTTTTTTTAAGCGATTCAAATCTCGTCTCCATACATTCTACATAATCTCTGCATATAGTCGAATACAGAGGGATCCAAGTCAGATGCAGATGAGTATGCACAATGATAATCCATCAGCATCCAACGCTCTCAAGCACACCCGAATGAGGGATGACGTCCCTCAGACAGTCGCGCAGTGGTACGAGCGAAATTCCGTACTTCCCTACCACCAAATGGACTGGGACTACCTCAAGTATCTTGCAGAGCAAGAGCAGAAAAGTTATCGGCAAATTGCCAAAGAATTCAATATTTCACGCAACACGCTGAAGAAATACATCAACAAAGAAGCTCGTCCGGCAAGACGTCCTCAACCTGTACGCGACCATTGGCGCGAGACTGTCAGAAAAATCTGGACATACCACTCGTCACAACCAGACGGCGACAAAGTGACAGCGCAGTGGATATTCGCCATGCTTGTTGAACAACACGGATATAAGGGATCAGAGAGAACAATCCGAACGCTTATTCTGGAATTCAAGGAAGAGCAGCCATAATTCACAATGCACCATATATGGTACCAAAGCGCAAAAGCAATCCTTATTACTATGTCTTTTAGTATATACAAATAAACCCCCATTATTCACAGTGATGGGGTTGGCAAAGATTGAAATGCCTCTGAAATTGGCTCAGAATCTGTGTTTAGGAAGACGCAGAGTGAGCAAAAGCAGAGGCATTTGTAATGACACAGTGTAAAACGGAAGAGACAATTTCACAACTGGTATTTGAGCTTGGAATAGGCAAGCCGGTGGTTGGTCAGTTTGATGGTGGAATGATCAGCTCAGATGGAGGCTTGGTGCTATTACGACAAGCTGATGAGAGGATGCAGCTATCGGAACAGATTGGTTTTTGTTTAGGAGATCCACGAAAGGATACATTAGTTAGGCATCAGCTTGTGTCGATTATCCGACAGAGGCTGTATGCGATAGCAGCAGGGTATGAGGATGTTAACGATGCCAACCATTTGAGGCATGACGCCATGCACCAGGTAGCAGTTGGCAAACGACCAGGCATAATGCTGGCGTCTCAACCGACGATATCCCGAGTTGAGAACAGGGTGACAAGAGAGGAGATTGAATTTCTGCAGGAATTGTTGGTACATGCATATGTTCAACAGTTTAAGAAAGCGCCACGCAAAGTTGTGTTGGACATGGACACAACTTGCGACGAAGTTCATGGGAACCAGCAGTTGAGTTTTTGGAATGGTTTTTACCGGACGTATTGCTACGTGCCGTTGTTCATTTTTGACCAATCAGGATTTCCATTGGCGGCGTTGTTGCGTTCGGGGCAGGCTGGACCAGCACAAGGTGGCTTGAGGATGTTGAAGCAGGTAGTTGGCAAATTGCGAGAAGCGTGGCCGAAGGTTGTGATCGAACTGCGTGCTGATGCAGGCTTTTGTGTACCGGAGTTTTACGATTTCTGTGAGAGTAACAACGTAACCTACTTTATTGCCCTGAAGACCAACCATGCGCTTGAGTGTCTGTCTGAGGATTTGGTTGAGAGGACAAGAACAAAATGGCAAGCACTGTTTGGTGAAGGCAGGCAGCTTGTGTTAGGTCGTCTAAACAAAAGAGTCGCTCACAAGTACTTGCTCAAGCGCGAAGAATTCATCAGAGGAATTACCAAAGCAGAAGGTCGGATGCAAGAGCAGTTCGAAAATGAGAATTACATCAAGATAGTCGATGAGTTTCTGTATGAAGCACGTACCTGGCCACATCCTAGGCGTGTAATAGCTCGGTGCAAGTATGGACCGGAAGGCGCGCAGATGCGTTACGTTGTAACCAATAGTTTTTCCGGTCGTCCTAAATGGATTTACGAAGAGAAGTACTGTCAGCGCTGCCAATGCGAGAATTGGATCAAGGAACTGAAACTGACAGTTAAGTGTGATCGCCTGTCATGCCAGGAGTTCAATGCCAATCAGTTTCGACTGTTGCTGCACTCCTTTGCCTACATCCTTTTGCTGAAGCTGAGAGCAAGTTTGCCGACAAAGCAGGAACTTTCTATCGAAACCATCCGTTTGCGCTTCCTGAAGGTAGGGGTGTTAGTCAAGGCAACAGCCAGGAAAATATGGCTACACTGGGCCAGTGGCTATCCCTGGCAGTATGAGTTTGGCAGTATTGCCGCCAGGCTCGTTACCTGATTGATGTGAACCAGTTCAAAACCCTAACCTCCAATTGTCTGTACAGGCTACCAACCGGCTCGTGATTCAACGCCTCAAAGCAGGTCTGCCACAGCATCTCACCTTTGAAGTCCTGCCGTGACTGACTAATCAAGTCGTCATATTCCGCTTGCCAAGCCACTCTCGGTGTGGTGGCACGATGTCATACTATATTGATGAATAGACCGGGATAAAAAGATAGAGCAGCGAGGTAAGTCGCCACTCCATCCTCTCGGCGCTAGCCTTTTTCTACTTCGTCGGCGAAGCCGTCGCGGACTGCTTCTTTGGCGGTGAGCCACCAATCGAATTTGTGGGCTTTGCGTTTGACTTGGGTCTTGGTGTACTTCGAACGCTTCGCGAGGATGTTCGCCAGTTTGTCCCAAAGGCGTTTGGCAAAATCCAAGCTGTCTTGCTGGACGCTGACCTTACCTCTTGTACCTGAGCTTACTTCGTGGATAAGCAATTCTGCTTCAGGGCCCATGACGCGTTTGTCACCGGCTTGCAGCAGGATGCCTCCCATTGAAGCTGCCATTCCGTACACTTTCACGGTGATGAAGTGTCCGTTGGCACTCAGGTGGCGCAGGTAGTCGTAGAGAGCAAGACCGTCGAGGACGGAGCCGCCGGGAGAGTTGAGGATGATTGTTATCTTCTCTCCAGGAAAGCGTCTTGCCCATTTGCCGATGGTGTCCATGGCGGGCTTGATGCTTGTCTCGTCAACTGCGGCGTAGAAAGTGTAAACCAAATGCTCGGAGGCATCTGCTTTTGCATTTTCTTCTTGACGCTTCATTTGGTCGCGTTGCAGCTCGGCGATTTCTGCCTTTGCTTGTGCTTCGCGAGTTTTGTATTCGGCATCTTTCTCTTGACGGTCAGATGTTTTAGCATCGCGCTCGAGTCTTTGCACGCGCAATTCGCTTTCGCGAGTGTCGGCTTCGAGTTTACGAAGTTTGAGTATCTGTTCCAATTTGGCAGCATCATCTTTGCTGTAGGCATCATGTGAGCCTTTGATTTCTTTAGACATAATTTCCACCTAGTGAAAAATTCAAGGTTGAAAAAGGAGGGCGCTGCTTAAAGCAGCAGCCCTTTTGCTCTTTCTGACAGCGGCTTGTGCATCCACAGATAATTCTTGTTGAGACCATCGTGCTGCCATGTGGCACCACCAAGGTACAACTGATCTGGAATGTACTTTCTCGGCAAGCTTTGCAAAACACAAATCCAGGACTCTTGCGAACGGGTCAAGCGCACGCCTTTTTCTCTAAGGGCCGCGAGTCCTTTTGTCAGCTCATCGAGAATTGCTGCTTTTTCGGAGTCCGTTACACGCCAACCGAAGAGTTGTCCCCAACGGTAAACGTGATAGTGGCTTGCCGCGCCTTCTTCGACTTCGTAGCCGCGTGCAAGAGCAATGCGGTCTACGTTTGGTCCCATGAAGCGCGCCATGTCCGGAATCGGTGCGGCGATTTGTCCAGGAGCCATTGCGCTCTTGAACGCTCTCTCGAAATGCTTCAAGAAGAGTTCTGGTTGTTCGATGAATTGGAAGGGCTTTGCGATGAAAGCTTCGTATTCAGCGTCACCGGTTACATCTTTCACGCGAGATCCAGGCAAGAAGCCGTAGGTTGAAAGTTCAACCGAAAGTGCATCGACGTCCATTTTCTTGTGCAAGACTGGATCGTGCCGCGGGAAGTCCTGCAGCGAGCAGTCGTTGGCGTAAGGCGTGCCGTCGAAGCAACGGTCTCTAAAGGCAACTTTGTAAATGAGCTGCCCTTTACCGGGTCTGCCATACCAGCCAAGAACGACAAATTTTGTTTGGTCGCGCTTGATGATGAGTTGACCCGATTCGGTTACGAATGTCGACTTCAGATAGGGGAATCTAATGTGTTTGCTTTCGCCGTTGATGCGGTGCTCATTGAGATTGCTCACTTCATCGCCAGGGAAATCACCTTGCACGGTGTCGATCATCGTCACAGTTGGTTCAGCGTATTTGATATCGCCCAATATCTTTTTGGTAATGGGCGACACTAGATAGCGCCAAATGTCTTTGTCATCAACCAGCGCAATCGGTTGTACGCCGAGGTAGTGATTGATTTGTTTTCTGGTTAGTCCACGCATGTCATCGACCTCCTTTGTGTACGCAGTCACACATCGGTGTGGAAGCGAATTCGCTGCTTCGCCTCTACACCCGATGTGTTCTACGTTGAAAATTTGAGATGGGAAAACTCAGCCTCGACAATTTGCGAGGGCGATCAAATGAAACTAAATAGCTGCTTTGCTTAGCGCTGTTTTTGGAGTTAGAAGTACTCGATCAATTTCTGAGTTGTTGAACAATTAAAACTACTATTTAGAAGGATCCTTTTTATATGGCTTGATAACTGTGGTTTTGGATATTATCAAGAGATTGCACAACCTATTGGAAACTTTGATTTGTTGGGATATTTCGTGCTTTTATTGTGTTGACTTCCAAGGCCTCGCGCGAGATCGATCAACCTGCAAAGATCTCTTGGTTGTCATGACGGTTGGCAATAGTACAATTCTGGGATTATTTTGATCGGAGATTTTATGTCGCGCAGCCTGCACAACAAGTACAAGATTGCCATTCTTCTGTCGGTTTTCCTGATAGCAGGATCATCTCCGATGCCTGCTTTCTCGGCACCAACGAAGACAGTGGCCGCCTCCACAAGAACAGCGCGCGATGTCGCACAACAAATTCTTGCTGCATACGGCGGCGCTGACACCTTCAAAAAGATGAACGACGCGCCATTCAAGGGCAAAGCGCAGAAGTCGATAAGTGCGGCGATGTCCGGAGCGTCAAACGCGCTTGACCTAGTCGTCTACGGCAGTGGCGACAAATACCGCGTCGAGACAAAGGTCTTGGGCGAAAATGTAGTAGCTGGTTACGACGGGCAGACAAGCTGGAGCCAATTCGGCGACTGGATAGCAAAAGACACGGCGACACCAACCAAAGAAGTGCGTGACGAAATAGAGCACAGCATGAAGGTGATTACGGCGATAACCTTGCCGACAACTAAGTTGGAGTTGTTGCCGCCAAAGCCGGTTGATGGCAAATTGTGCGATGCCATCAAAATCACACCACTGGGACAAACGCCAACAACAATATATGCCGACCAACAAAATCATCTTGTCGTGCGTGCCGAATACATAGGCATAGACCGCGAGCAGGGCGTGATGGGATTGAAGGCGGTTGATTATTTAGATTACCGTCCCGTTTCCGACAGTCTCATGCCGTTTAAAACAGTCGAATATCTAAACGGAAAGAAAGTATCCGACACAACTATGGGCGAAGTGGATTTCAACTTTGCTGTCACTGACGATCTTTTCCAGATGCCGAAAGAGTCGGAAGTCTCACAAGTCAATGTCAATCCGGTAACCATTCCATTTGATTTCGTTGGCGACTACATCATTGCCAGAGTGCGGCTCAACAACAAGACAGAAGAGAAGTTCATCGTTGATACGGGCGCTAGTCAGACTGTACTCGACAAAACTGTTGCACAGAAGCTTGGTCCATACGCTGCCGGTAGTTATTCGATTACCACGGGTGGAAAAGCGCTCGATGTTAACTATATGACTTTGTCCAGCTTGTCCGTAGGCGATGTGAGCATGGACAACGTGACGGCGATGGTCTACGACATTTCATCTTTGACTCTTGCGCCTGGTTCTCGTATCGGGGGCTTACTTGGCGCGAATGTCCTGCGCCGCTTCTTGGTGACAATTGACTATCGCGACAAAGTCCTCATTCTGGCTAATCCGCGCAGTGTTGTTATTCCTAAGGGAGCAGCAGTGTTGCCGATTACGCCTGTGTTCAGTGCCGCCGTGCATGTTGTAAAAGCAACGCTTGATGATAAGTTGAGCGCCAATTTTCTTTTGGATACGGGAGCACCATTCAATAACTTACCTGTTGGTCTGGCGAAGAGTTTGCTCAGCGCGCCTGTATTGCCGGTGGCAAAAGCATCAGGACTTGACGGACAGAAAGTCAGCATGGGTGCTGTGCGCTTCAAGACATTGAAGTTGGACAACTTGGTTGTGAATGATCCTGTATTTGCTGTCTCTCCGCAGATGGCTGCAACAAGTCCGTCAGGTTTATTCACGGCGAGCGCACTTGGGATTTTAGGCAATCCTATTTGGCGACAATTCCGCACTACATTGGATTATCGCAACGAGCGTTTGATACTTGAGCCCAATGGTGGGAAGCAAGGTGCTGAGCAACACATGCAGCGCTATAAGCAAATCGGCAATGAGTATTTGAAGACTAAGAATTACAACTTGGCGATTGCGCAGTACACAGAGCTTGCGCAGGCATCGCATGAATCTGGAGATTTTCCCACGGAAGCACTAGCGCTGATGCAAATGGGTGTGTGTTACTCGGCTGCATATGTCGCAACTCACAACGTCGAATACACCACGCAGGCAACACGACAATTCCAGAAAGCTGTTGATGCCGCTAGAAAATCCGGCGACAAGCAAATTGAGGCACGCGTGTTGGCGTACTGGGCGGACTTATTTATAAGATCCGCTGACTCGCCACAAACTTTATCAAGCGCACAATCACTCATCGCTAAAGCATCAACTCTGTGTCCGACCGAGTCACAACCGTATGCAGAGATGGGATTGCTCCTTCTAAAAATCGGCCGCACCGATATGGTGGGTACTGTGTGGGATCAAGCCCTCATGTTAGATCCGGCAAATTGGACCGCGCTTTGGGGCAAGTACGACTTAGCCAAGAAAACCGGCGACACGACGTCGCAACAACTTATCGCGAATCAACTAAAGCGGTATTACCCCGACGTGCCGGATGTTCTTGCGTTGCAGGGAAAATCGCCTGCGAAACCGGCGGCAACGGCGAAACCGGCGGCCAAACCAGCACGCAAAAGGTAATGTCATTCTGAGCAAAGCGAAGAATCTCGCATGTTAAAGTCGTGAGATTCTTCGGCTAGCGCCTCAGAATGACACAAC
>JAKFVJ010000134.1 GCA_021732245.1 Candidatus Obscuribacterales bacterium
TTTGGAACTATCGGCAAATTCAAACTCGATCCTTACCAATATTTATCAGAGTACTTGCAATGCTGCGCCAAAAATGGCGGCAGACCTCCCGATGATCTATCCGACTTTCTCCCATGGAAAATGTCCGACCAACGCAAACAAGAACTTGCGCTACCAACTGTCGCCTGAATTGACCACACGGTTCACTGAGCTTTTACCCGCTCGTTAATGGTCTACCACATGTACTAGTGGAAGATTTTAAAAAAATTCCAGATGGCGCGGTAGTCATCGATGGACGACCATATCTAAACATCGAAAAAATTCCAGGATTGCCGAAAGAAGTACAGGTGATCGAGGGCATCCCATTCGTTGATATTAACACCTTTAAGGAATTCCAGAATCTATACACCCCGCCGGGTTGGTATTGGTGCGAATTTTACGGCGGAACAAAGGAGTATCGATGCTTTTTGATTGCTGACACGCTTCGGCGAGCCGAGTTCTTTCAGATGGATAAGTACAACCGCCTGCTAGACTCATCGGTAAGACCTATATATCAACATGGTGGATTATATGTTCGTCAGGATCCAAGTCATGCTATGCCCGGTTTTTATATTGTGTCTCCCGATAAAGGATTTAGGTCAACAGATGATTTAGCACTGAATCAATATTTGCAGATGCGCTTCTTGGATTACGAAATTGGCCAGGCTATGAATCAGCTATTTGGTATTCAAAAGATTTTCAGGGCAAACGAGGAAAGGAAGGTTAGCTATCAAAATGTGCATACATGGCTCCTGCCAATCGATGAGCTCGCGCCTGAAAAAAGCATAAATGAATGGAACACTCTTGAGTACATGATTCGATTCTCTTCATGGAGAACATACAAGGATGTGATCGTTCGTTACAACGAACTTCTAGAACGCCATTTGGAGACTGCTAAATTGCGCGAAAGAGCGGACCGTTTTCAGTCTTATCTATTGAAATTTCTAGATGCGCTAGATAGAGTCTCGCTGACAAGTGAGAGAAATGACGAAATGGACGATCATTGCATATTTAGTAATAATGGTATCTTGGTAGAGCAAGATAGTGCTGCCGGTATTCCTGGATTCTATGCGATAAAAAATACGACAGCTATTTCACGACAATATAGCAACGAAGCTGCCATTGCTTACTTTCGAATGCGTTTCATTGATTATCGCGTGAGGACTGCCATGCGCGATGTATTAAAAATTGAGCATGCTTACAAATTACACGAAGATATTGGTCAAGGACCGCACAATGCTCCAGTTAGGATCATGCCCATTATTGATATAGACAAGTACAATAGAATTTACCATTTCACGATCAGTGAATATATGAAAGAACATGACTCTTGGCAAAATAATGCTGCTACTATTCAGTTTTATAATCAAGAAATGCGGCGTCATTTGAAGAAGCTCAATCTTAAGTCTGAAGATGATCTGTTCCGTTCGATTCTGGGGGAATATTTTGGACTTTAAAGCACAAAAAGATTTAAAAAGAGGGGGTTTGAAAGCCCCCTCTTTTCGTTTTCTTTTATCAGAAGAGCCTATTGGATTTTATCCGGCTTTATCAGCGCAGATAGTCCACCTGTCTTTGGCAGCATAAGCTTATCCGCCAAATAGTGCTCAAGCTGATCAGCCGACACTCGATCTTGGGCGCCTGTATCGCGGTGCCTTACAGTGACGGAGCCATCATTAACACTGTCACCATCCACCGTAATGCACAACGGCGTTCCCACTTCATCCATCCTGGCGTAGCGCTTACCAATGGACTGCTTGGTGTCCAATTGACAAACGTAGCTCTTCCGTAAGTAAAGGTAGAGTTTTTCAGCCATTTCGGGCATTCCGTCTCTATTAACCAAAGGAAAGATGGCGAATTTAATCGGCGCCAAGTGAGGGGGAATTCGCAGAATTTCAGGTGATGGCCGCGACTCATCATAATGATATGCGTCGCACAAAACCGCCAGAACTGCCCTTGTCAGACCACACGAAGGTTCAATGACGTGAGGTAGATAAGTGCGGTTTGTTTTCTGGTCGAAATACGTCAATTTCGATTTACTGAATTCCTGGTGTTGGAAGAGATCGAAATCGCCTCGGTGCGCGATTCCTTCAAGTTCGCCGAACCCGCCGTGGCTAAACGGATACTTGTACTCTAGATCTGTACAGGAAGTAGAGTAGTGCGCCAGCTCATTTGGGTCGTGAGGTCGCAGCGCCAGGTTGTTCGTCTTGATGCCAAGACTATGCCACCATTCTTTTCGCTGTTCAACCCAGAACTCGAACCACATCGCTGAGGTCTCTGGCTCACAAAACCATTCTAGCTCCATTTGCTCAAATTCTCGGCTGCGAAAGATGAAGTTGCGTGGTGTTATCTCGTTTCTAAATGCCTTACCTATTTGAGCAATACCGAAGGGGATTTTCCCACGACAGGCATCGAGAACATTTTTGAAATTGATGAAAATGCCTTGGGCGGTTTCTGGTCTAAGAAAAGCTATGGAGTCCGAACCTTGCAACGCTCCAACTGAAGTACTCAGCATGAGATTGAAAGCACGCGGCTCTGTCAGGGTACCGAACGTGACGGCATCTGGTCCAACAACACTTGAGTGCTTGTCTGCCGGCAATTCAGAATACTGTATACCTTCTGTAATTGGTGGCATTAAAAGTTTTTGACCAAGTTTTCTGCCAAGCTCATTGAGACGAGTTTTGAGTCGCTCTTGCAACTCGTCACCATTCATAACCGAAGCCAGTCCTAGTTTGGTACCGCTGCTGGTTCGCATTTCGAAGCACAGCAAATGATCGGCCCTGTACCGAAGTTTGGTTTCTTTGCAATCGACCATGTAGTCGTGAAAACCCTCGGTGTGACCAGATGCTTGCCATACCGAGGGATTTAGAATTATGGAAGAGTCCAGTCCTAAGATGTTGAGAGGACTGCCGTCTGGTCCAATAGGTGGACATTCAACCATGTTTTTCCACCAAGTATCACGAATGTTATTTTTGAGAGCTGTGCCCAGGGGCCCATAATCCCAAAAACCATTCATGCCACCATAGATATCCGAAGAAGCAAAAATCAGTCCGCGTCGTTTGCACAACGATACAAGTCGTGACATGATATCTGCTTGAGAGTAATTGTTTGTAGTCATGGGTTTGTTCCTTGAAGAGTTGTGAAAACTAGCCGGAGCTTCCAGTTGTTGGAGAGCAGCAATAATTTCTGGAGCGTGTTGACTGCCGTCGCCGTAGTGGCGGGATTCAAAAGTGGATAGAGTATCTTCGAGGCGTTCATAGCTTAAGCCGAGCGTTTTTCGTGCCTGCTCGATAAATTTCAGGTATCGCCTCAAAATTTTTCGTTTGTTTTCAGATCCGCCAGGTCTGAGACCTTCTCGAAAAAGCAGGACTGCGCTGGTGATTGCGTCTTCGAGTTTTCGCGTTAATACAGGATTGTCGTTTGGCAAGTCCAGTACTGGGAAGGTGTCCAAATAATGGGTAAGTCCAAAATATTGCTGTATCAAGCGACCAGGGGCTATAGTGACTTCGACATAGGTTGGTTGTCCATCCAGGCTCATTGCAATTATTACTGCGCAAGGAACCGATGTAATGCCGTTGCTCATGTCAATACGTATATCTCTGCCGTGGAGTCGTTCGTCGCCAAATTGGTGCCTGGTTTTTTCTAGCGGCAGTGCGTTTATTTGAATTCTCTCCGCAGGAATAATTTTTGATGCGATGCTCATCAGATCTTCATCTTCCGAATTGATGTGATAGGTAAGGCGATCTGAAATATCTAAGTGCTTGGAAAAGAATTGTTCGACGTGTGCAACAACCGAGGACAGCTGGTCATATGTACTCAGCAATCCATGGCATTCAAAAACTGAGCCGTTGAATATTTCAGATGCATGATCGTTATACAGCTCAAGATTTTGCGATTGAAAACATGTCTGAATTATGCGAAACCCCATCGATGGGACGGTGCGAGCATAGATGTAAGGTTTTAAGACGCTTGTATGAGAGCCAATGAATCTGGTTGTCGAATCTGCTGACTCAGCTTCAGTTACGAAGAACGGCTTGTGTTCCAGATAACCGAGCTTACCAAAGTGCTTATTGAATGCTAGTCGAAGTGTTGCCAAATATTGCGTCGCATCCGACCTTTGGAAACGACGCCTAAACTTATTTTTCATGTTGCCTCCATGTACAACGGCCGATCTGTTATAAGGTCAGATCGGCCGCGCTTTTAGACTGGGAAAAGTCGGATGTGTCTGTTACAAAATCATCCTGTAGAGGATTTGAGGGGATTGTCTCTAAACTGCTACAGTCCTGTGTCGATTGCTTAGTCGGAGTGGAGATCTTTGAAAAGATCGCTGATGTCTCCGACTTCTTCGACGTCTCCGGCGCGTGCTGCCTCCATCGCCAATATTGTCTCGGCATTCGGTTGGAGTTTGTGTTGCGCGCCCTGAGTGTTGTCCGATTCGTCAGACATCCATTCGTGATAGTGTGGATTGGTGACGCCGTTGATGATGTTGGTTATCGATGCGCTTGACCAGGTTGGGCGACGGAGCAGCGAATTGGCAGCATCACGAAAGTGACCGGTATTGCCTTCGTCATCAGTTAGCAATTGGGTGCAAGCCAAAAGCGTCATCAAACGAGCAAGATCAATCTGGCTGATATCGCAGCTCTTGAAGGATTTTTCGGCCTTCGATTTTAGAGCTTGTCCCAGAGGAACGTTGCCTTTGCCGCCGACATAATGTGGCAACTTGACCAAGATGACTCCGATGATTGCCTTGCGCACATGAATGAGAGCGCTATTGGGATTGTTTGCTCGTTCGATGCGGTTGGCTAATTCGAGGTAGCGAAATGCCGAGCGCAAACTAACAGCATTGTTGTTCCTTATAAGTAAAACCGCAATTTCGTCAGCGATCTCCATCGCTGTTGCGGAATTTGCTTCTGCGGCTTGCAGAATTTGTCTCAATAGCTTGAGACCCTTTTTCAATCCGACAGCTGGGTCGTGGTTCTCTTGTCGTCGGCTGACCACGGAAGCGCGATATTGTGAGTCGGTGAGCAGATCGCTCATTCTCACTCTGGTGCCTTTGCGGGATACGAAAGTGATGATTTGTTCGTTGTTCATTAATTGGTCTCCGAATTGTTGGGGTTGAGTTATGGCAGGCGCTTATGTGGAGGCACGATTTCGTCGTACCAGCAACCGTAATATGTTGGATAGTCTTCACCAGTTGTTGAGGTGACCGTGGTTTCAAGTGCGCGGCGAATTGCTTTTCGTCCTCCCTTGTTGAATCGCTTAAGCCATTCCAGTTCTTTGGGGTCTAGTCTTGCGCCGGCTTTAAGTAAGTCCTTAACGCATTGGACTTCCATTGCAATGGCTTCTGCTTCTTCGTCGAGACAACGATCAATAAATTCTTGTCGTCCGGTTTCGCCGGGAATGGGGTCTGTTGTCGGTCGAACCAGTGCGTGAACATATTCATGTACTACACTGATTATTTTGTAGTTGCAGGGGCACCAACGTCCGATATATATTGTTCGTTTGCGGCGATCGTAATAGGCACGACAAGGTCCGTCTACAAGACGAATTTTTACTTGATTAGTGCGTATGTCGTAAAGCGCGCGCACGAACGTGCGTGATTTAAGTGCCGCTTCGACAAACCTTTTGCCGAATTGACGCTTCAAATTGTGGATTTTTAGTGTGGGGTTGTGCATTTTCAATTCATCCATGAGTTAGTGTCAACGCGGTAGAAGTGCCAGAAAGGGCAAGCGGGGGATAAGACGAATCAAATCCCCCGCCGTCCTTGTTTAGGTCATTACTACTATGGAGTAATGATCAGTTCGCTCGGATCGTCGGTGACGTAGTCTGCGTTGTCGACGGGTTCGCTCTTGTTTGTATCCTTGCGGACTGCGAACAAGTGCTTGACGCCGTTGACGAGTTTGCAGATTGGACTGACCGCTTTGACCGGGCAAGCGGCTTTGGTTGTCTCGCATGCGTTGGCGGGCTGCATGGTGCAGGTCATAACGAGAGCGAGAGCAACGACGGACATAACGCTTCTCAGCGTGGTTGAATTAAACATAGTCTTTCTCCTTAAGAAAGATGGAACGCATTCAGGTTGAATGCATCCCGAGAGAAGGTCGTGGAACTATTCCATAACCGGGTCACCGTGGCCCCCTTCCTGTCGAGGTCGGGCGGCTGAACTTTTATTGCATCGCAAGCAGTAAATTTGATAGGTGCAACTACCTATGCAGTGGATAAAAGGCGAGATCCTCTCGACTTATCCCGTATTCTTGCGGAGTGAATGTTCCGAATAAATCGGAACCTCGCTTGTACACAATGGGATGTCCAATTCTGGTCCAGTGTAAATGCAAATGCTGCAACATGTTGGCTGTCGAGGTAACATCCAGGGAATTCATTTGATCAACGGCGCGTTTTCCTTCAGGCGTTTTCAAAGTATGAATGGGGGCAGGTGTTTTCACCTCGAGGCTGTCGCAAAGTGCAGCTAATTCGTCACTCGTAATGAGATCATCGCCGTTTTGATCTAGTTGATAGAAGTTCGTTTTCCAATGGTCAGCTACCGGACTCGCGCTGCCCTTGAGATAGTTCTCGACAGTATTGTCAATTATTGCTTGAGGAACAACAGCAGAAGAAATGAAGAAAGTAGCCATCATTCCTGGCATGACACGAAATACCATTGGAAAGAAAGCGCTAACTACAGTCAATCTAACTCCTTTTGGACGTTTGCTTTTATCGGCGATATCAAATGTCGTAAGAAGTATCAAAGCCGACAAAATCGCAGATACGCATTGACTAAGCGCCAGTGATCCAAGACCACTAACTTGCCACGCGACGCAGGATGTGAAAATCAGCCAGATGATCGTTGTACCGAGTGCGTAGCCGGAAAGCCCGCCAAGGTTATTGAGGCAGGCAATGAAGTCAGTGCAGACGTCATGCAGAAATCTGTTTACTGGCGAGTAGAACCGAAGCTTGCTGTATAGATCTTCAAGCTCGTTTTTGAGGTCTTCTTTGTGTTGTTGTTTTTCAGAGATATTTGTTTTCAGTTCTTCCTTCAGCATATTTGCTAGGACTTCGTTGTCTTCAAGATCCCAAAGCAACATTTGCATATCGGGATCATTTACGATGTGTTTCGGGGAATTGGAGTCGTCCGCTGCAGATGTTTCTTCGGTTGTGCATTGCAATTGGGCACTTCGTTCGTATTGTTTGATGATTATGTCCGCTTCCTTGATTTCTTCTTTGATGGACTTCACCCTTAATTTTAAAGTCTGTTTTGACTCGACAGGTTTATGTTGCACTGTCATAAGTACCTCCAGTGGAAGGAAACAAGGAGACTTCATAGGAAGCCTCCTTGTTGGTGTAAATCGAATTGCTGGGTTTGGGATTCCGGTGCTCGATGCTAAGCTGGGTGTTGGTCTTCCTTTGTCCAAGGTGGCACGCAGACGGCTTCTACCCAGGTGTCTTCGTATTCGTCGACACCGACGGTCCAGTGAACTACTTTGGGTCCGACGCTTGTCGACAAGCCTGGCGCGAGTACTTCGCGATATTTCTTGTCATTGCAGATTGTCCAGACTTCAAGGCGTCCACGAAGCACGCGGAATGATTCCGTGATTTTCTCGTGATAGTGCTTGTCGGATATTTCTGTGACGGCAATGATTTTGCTGTACTCGGCTGTTCGTTCGAGTTCGCAAATGATTACAGTCGGATTGTTCTCCGGCACGCAAAAGATGTTTTTGCCTGGATATGTTGCTTCCAGCTCGGCGATGACAGCTTTGGCGTCGAGCTTGCGGCGCATTACCGGAACACCATCAGACCAGAGGAAGGTGACCAACAGCATGACCGGAGCCAAGTATGCAAGCATACCGATGAGCGCGACCTGCGCCGCAGCCGGCAGTTCGAAAAAGGCGCCGGCAATTGGAATTGCCATCAGCACAATGATTGTTCTGAGTATTGTGAATAAGTGAGTCGCAAGCCATGAGTTGAATTGTTTGTTTTGATAAACTTGGTGGATAACTGCGACGAATGTTAATACTCCCAGAATGATTCCGATATGGGACGCATAGACAAGTAATGATCCAAGTTGAGTGTCGGTCATCGATTGATGTCTCCTTCTAAATGAATTGTTTCAATCTTCTTCTTGCGTTGGTGCCTGTCAGTTGTGCTTTACTGGCCTTCGAGCAGTTTGTCAACGTATGTTTTGACTAGTTGAGTTGTGCTGGGTTGTATTTGTTGAGTGCCGAAGAATTGTGGTTTTGTGTTCGTCGGGTTCCAATTGGGACTGGCGAGAATGCCTATCATGGTCGCGGCGGTGTAGAGATCTCGTCTGGAAATGACGGGCACATCTGCGTCGGCGCGAGGCAAATTGGTGCCGATGAGAAGCCCGACGAGCAAAGCGATGATGATGTTTTTGTTCATTGAATTGTCCTTCTGATTATTCAAAGCAGCGGACCAGATAGGAATTGCCTGCCTGGGCTGCTGCTTCTGAGTGTGGAGTTAGTTATTTATTTTGCTTGCGTTGGGCTTCCTGCGCATCGATTTCCGCGTCTGCCTGCGCTGTCATGCGATTGATTTTTTCGTCTAGCTCGGGTGTCAACTCTATTTCGCCTAGATCTTCGATGTTGCGATCGGTTTGGTCGAGAGTTGCAAGTGAGTCGTTTTTGAACATGTAGTGCTCATGGAGAAATACAGTGGAGCGATTGTTGTCGGGCAGATATTGGACGGTTACTGTGTCCCCTTCTTTTGTTAGGGCGATGGAAGGATGAATGTTTGGCTGCACTCTAAACAGCTCGGTAATTCCTTCGAGCTTGAACCAATATTCTGTCCATATATTGCCACTTTGGCGACTGCCCTCGACGAAAGAACTGATTCTTTGAACTTTCTTCGTTTTCTTGACTTTGTCTGTCATGAAATAAATCCTCTTTGTGTTGGGTGTTTTGCAGGTTGAAACGCTAGTTTGCGGTTGCTGTTTTAACAAATGCGGACAGTTCGTTTTCCTGCAGGAAGAGCTGTTTTATTTGCATGGGCTTATTGCCTTTTGCAACAACAACAATAGCCGGGACCTGTTTCAGATTCAGGACATTGCACGTGCGGGGAAATTCAGCAACGTCGCCTGCTACAAATCGCGAATTGGTTTTGTCGGCTGCTGCTACCTTCTCAAGAATTTCAAGTTGCTGAGCACACAGTGGGGAGCTGTCGACGTAGTAGCAGGCAACAACCGGCTGGGACTTGTCGGCGATCATTTGCATGAAATTGGATTGATGCAATTGTGTGATGTGCGGGCACTTTTTGAGAGCGGCTTCGCAGAATTTCTGCTCTGTCACTCTTTGGTCGATACTTTCGTGCCTGTGAGTGACTTGTGTGGCACCAGACATCAGCGACGGCGCCGATACTATGAGCAAAGCTACAAGCAACACGAGGAAGGCGGTGGCGAAGAATTTCAAAGCCCCGAATAGACCGTCAAACATATGTTCCATGATTCATTCTCCTATAAGTAACTGGCTGTTGTTAGATGAGATAGACAACAAGAAGCTGGGACCTCAGCGAAGTCCCAGCCTTTTTGTTGCTCTTTGGTTGTAGCTTAGCGCCGGCGCCTGCCACTCGAAGTGACAAGCTTGATGCCGGTTGCTGCTACTTTAAGTACCGAGCCGATTGCTCTTCCGGCATCGATCCTTCCCTTGGTGATGTACTGGATAGCAATCACGAAGAAGAAGAGTACGAGTGCGTATGGCAATAGAAAGCCAAATGCGGAATACAAAAGATTCGATACCAGTGCGGTCAGTTGTTCCATTTTTACCTCCTTGGGTATTGTGGTTATTTGACGAAGAAGTGATCCCAGATGGTGTAGGTGCCTGGTTGTGGTGGTACTTCCATTGGAACGCCTAGAGCTCTACGCTTTTGGGCATTGACCACGGCAAATGCGGCAATCGTTTTTTGGAACGACTTGATGCACTTGTGATTAGCGTAAGGACTCTTTTGCTTAGCCATTGAATAAACAAGCGGGTGTTGCACCAGAATTTGATTGAGAATCATTCTGTCTGCTTCCCATTGCTGGATTTTTGGCTGTCGCGGGTCCTTATCGTTTTTCTCTACCGTGATTACGTTGTGCAAGCGGGAAAGCTTGTTGCCGTCTATCCTCCAGAGTTGTTGCAAAGGAATTTCCAGGTGATGGCCTTTATCGTCGAGCAGCACATATACTGATTTGCTGCGGCGATTGTCGAGGGTGATGACCTTCAACACTTTGCCATCGGTCATAATCAAGGCAGTGGCATCGCGTTGAACGTACACTTCTTTGCCGGCTACGTTGACTTTGACTGGTTCGTGTCCTTTGACGAGCATGCAACCTTTGGTCAATTCGATTGTCGATTTGGTCGGAAGCAATTTGATTGGTTTGCCTGACTTGAGTTGGTCGACGCTTTGCTCTGTTGCGCGAACGTTCTCCTTGCGTTCGGGTTGTTGCGCTGTGGGCGACTTGGGTTTGGAGTTGCCGATGTTTTGGAAGAAGCTCTTCAGCTTTTGCATTACCGTGCGCTTGGCCGGTTTTTGTGTGGCTGGCTCAACTTTGCCTGTCGCTGTGTCATCGGCTGGATTAGCCGTGGTGTCATCAGCAGTAGGCTTTGTTTGAGGCGGCAGTTCGGTATCAAGAGAGTTGAGCAGCATTTGCGATTCGAGCAGTTGCTTCTCAGCTTCCTTATTCTGAGCTGCATTGGGTGAGTTATCTTCCACCTCGGTTGTACTTGTGACAACGCGAGGATTTTCAATTGGAGTTTCCGAGACGTACTCTGTCTTTTCGGCGACAACGAGCAGCATGGACTTTTCATCGAGCAGGACACTGAAGTTGGTCGACAAAGCTTTGCCTTGTGAAAGTCGTACTTGCAGAGGGCCGTTGACCTTGAAGGGCAATGTGTCCGTCGGCAGGATTGTGCTGCTGTGGAACTCCGGCATGGTGAACTGCGCTGGAGCGACAAAAACCGGAGTTTGCGGGACAGTGGCTGGTGCGAATGTTGCCGGTGGTGCTACCGGTGGCGTGTAAGTCGGAGGGATAACCGGAGGAATTACTGGGGGGACAACTGGCGGAATAACTGGTGGTGTTACTTCGCTACCGCCGCCACCACCACCACCGGCTGGAGGGCCACCGGTAGGTGGACCACCGGGCGGCAATTGTGCGTGGGCGGATGGTGTTGTGGGCGCGCTGCAGAACAGCGTCGCCACGAAAGCAAATGGCAGCAAAAATTTGCGTATCATATGGATACTCCTTCAACGTTGATTTGGTACGGGTTTAAAAATTTGCAAGCAGGAGGCTTGCACAGGCCTGAGCATGTGCAGGACGCCTGCCTGCCAAGCTTGCGGTGCACTACAACGCGTCCCCACGCTTTTGTCATTCTGATGGAGCGAAGCGACAGAAGAATCTACCGTAGGTAAACTCAGGTGTCCCTTATAACGGCTACCGTTTATTACCTGCGGTAGATTCTTCGCTACGCCGCTTCGCGGCTTTACTCAGAATGACAAAAGGGGAGGCATGCTGTGTGCGGTCAGTTATTCGCCGAAGTAGTTGGATGCTTCGGTGAAATGCTTTTGGGCGGTGTTTCCGTCCGGTTCAAACCAGAGATCATTCTCGGATGTGCCTGGTCCAAACCAGCGATCGCGTGATTCACCTTCCCCTGACTCGTGGATTTCGGATTCCCAGATGGCTGTGGTCCACAAGCCAAACAGTACAGCGTAGCTGATGGTCAGGTCGCTAACATGTTTTTCGGTCTTATTTTCGTTTGACATTCAAGTTCCTCTCTGGCTATTCGAAGTGGGTTGCGTTTTCGTTGACCAGGAAGTTGCCGTATTGCTTGTCGGCAGGGCATTGGTGACCATCGGTCTTGTCGGCTTCGCGGAAGCATGGGATGTTATATCCCCACGGATGTGACCATCCGCCTTTCTTTTCGGGTTGAGTGTTTCCGGAGTTGTTGCTACCGCTGTTGTTGTTCTTGTCGTTCATAATATGTATCCTCGTTGTTGAGAGCGTCGAGTGCTTTGGTACTGGACTGTTCTCGAATTGTTTCCTTGTGACTCAAAAAGAGAGGTTGCTCTTATTCAGAGCAACCTGTGACGAGGAAGACTCGACCGCGAATGCGCAGTCCTTGAAGCCCTTCGATGTTTATCTCGCGATAAGTGGGCTTGAGGACTGGTTTCGCTTGCTGCGCCTTCTTGCGAGCAAGAGTCTTTTCGAGTTGACGACGTCTACCGGGAGTTGGTCCAGCAGCAAGACGACGTTCGAGATCAGCTATTTCATCAGCCAACTTCTTCAGAGTTCGTCTGAGGTTGGTCGATGAGTTGATCATTTCGTAGATCTTGAAGGTTCCATGGTCTTTGCTATTTGGCTTTTTGCGAACGCCAGGCGATAGACCAACGCTTACGCCGAATTTACAAGCCATCACGCGCTTTTCACCGTCTTTGGTTATGACGGTAACGCCGAAGATGAGTCCTGCGGGTTGCAGTGATGTGCGAACGGCGGCAATTCCTTTTTGCCGTTGTGCTTTTCTTTGCAGAGCTTCGCGTGCTAAGCGCTGTTCTTCTTGAATGAGAAAGACAACGCCTTCATGTGTGAGAGGCTCAGATTGTCTGGAAGTTGTTTTGACCGGTTTTGTAGTTGTGAGTACGTTAGCCATGGTTATCTCCTACCGGGCGCGTTCCAAAACGGCTGAGAGTCACGCGTCTCTCTCAGCCGATTCAAATATTCAATTGTTGTGTTACTTCGCTGACGGCTTCGTCTTTAATGACTCGTCGTCAATTGAAATAATTGCTTCCGTGTCTTCCTTCGTATCGAGGTACGTTAGGCTGACAATGTCTCCTTCGCGCATCAATGGCAACAACTCGGATGACTTTGCTGTTGCTGTGAAGCGATGGCTATTGCCTGAAACCATCATGATGTAGACGGTCTGCTGGTTGAGTGTCTGTGAGCCTATGCTGACTATTGTGCCTGTTATCTTTTTGCTGGCTTGTCCAACACGAGAGACATCCTCTCGTGTTGGACAAGCCAGCAAAAAGATAACAGGCACAATAGTCAGCATAGGCTCACAGACACT
>JAKFVJ010000500.1 GCA_021732245.1 Candidatus Obscuribacterales bacterium
GTAATTAACCGCCAAAGTAACCAAAGAGGACTAAATAGAAATGGCAACTGTTGTAGAACTACCAGTAGATTTGTTTAAAGGACCAGTCGATCCCGATTGGTGTCCGGGCTGCGGTGACTTCGGTGTTTTGAAGTCCGTACAAATGGCGGCAGCAGCAAATGGTGTCAAACCAGAGAATTTGCTTGTTGTATCCGGTATCGGCTGCTCATCCAACTTGCCTGGATTTATCCACGCATACGGCATCCACAGCCTGCACGGACGCTCTGTTGCAGTAGCAACCGGCGCGCACCTGGCAAACACCGATCTCAAAGTGGTAATCACAGGCGGAGACGGTGACGGTTATGGTATTGGTATTGGACACTTCATCCATGCTATGCGCCGTAATCTCGATGTCACCTATGTCGTCATGGACAACCAAATTTACGGCTTGACCACAGGTCAAACATCACCAACAACAGCACTCGGTCACCGCACCAAGTCAACCCCAGGCGGCAACGTGGAAATTCCATTGAACCCATTGGCGTTGGCAATCACCTGCGGCGCAACCTATGTTGCACGTGGATTTTCCGGTGAGCAAAAGCAATTAGCTGATCTTATCGCCGGCGGCATTGCCCACAAAGGCTTTGCCCTCATCGATGTCTTCAGCCCATGCGTCACTTATAACAAAGTGAACACCTATCCATGGTTTAAAGAGCGCGTCTACAAACTGGAAGATCAAAATTGGGATCCGACGGATGAGAAGAAATCACTCGATAAATCCTTCGAGTGGGGCGACAAGATTCCTTTGGGCGTTCTCTACAAATCAGATCAGCCAACCTATGAAGATTCCGAACCAATCTTCAAGAAGGGCGCGCTTGTTAAACAGCCATTAGGCTTAGACAAGCAAATCTTCAATGAACTCATTGAAGAGATGATTTAACCCTAGCGGTTATGGGTTCTTATAAGAGGGGCGCATTTAATGCGCCCCTCTTTCTTTGTGTCGTCGGGTAAGCATGGGGCGTCGCCGCCCCAATGCTCCCCTAAGAACTGATCGTGATAGTTTCCCATCAATCAGCTCAAGCCTTCAGTACGTGGAAGCGGTTGCGTAGTCTTCATCATGGAAGTTGCGAGTGTTACGTTTTGCCTGGCGTTCATACCAGTAGTTGCGGAGTGCCGGATCATCAGGACTGGCAGTACCTTTAACTTTCACATGGGTTTTAATGGGGATCTTGCCAATTTGCTTTAGCAGGATATCCCTTCTTTCCATGTTAGTCATGGTCACTGTTGCATAGAAAGTCCAAGCAGACTGTTTAGTGTGCTTGAAGTACTTTCGATACACCCAGTCTTTCGACTTGTTCTGGTGACGATTTAGACACCATCGCCAGACAGCGCGCCACACCTCAGTATCGACGTAGGCAAACGTTTGCTTGCTGTTCACATGTTTGTAGTAGTTGGCCCATCCCGTGAGAATCGGGTTCAGGTGTCTGACGACATCTTCTGCCGAAATCCAAGTGTGCTTTTTAAGCCACAAGCGGATCTCCCTGAGAAAAGAATGCACCTTTTCCTTTTGTGGTTTAACGATGCATTTGTCTTTGTAGCTGCGCACATTGAATCCGAGAAAATTGAACCCGTCTTTGACGTGGACAATTCTGGTTTTCTCCGTGTTTAGTGTTAGACCTCTTTGACTCAAGAATTTTTCGATAGTGGGAACTAGCGCCTCAATTTCCTTTTTACTTTTTGCGGTGACAACAAGATCATCTGCATAGCGGATGTAGCCGGCAGAGCCAGCTAGGAGAAGTTCTAATCCATCAAGCGCCACATTGGCGATCAAGGGACTGATCACTCCACCCTGTTGAACCCCAGCTGTAGTAGCATGGAAGATTTCAGCTTCTACATATCCTGCTTTCAACCATTGCTTGATCAATTCACGTGCCGGTATTTTGCCGAGACGATCAAGGATGAAGTTTTGGTTGATATTGTCGAATGCAGATTTAACATCTGCATCAAGCACCCATCTGTGAGTTCTACCTTTGTGTAGGCGGAGCCAACATTGTTTGATGGCGTCCTGGCAAGATCTTCCAGGACGGAAACCATAGCTGTTTGGTTCAAAGCGAGCCTCCCAGCTAGGTTCAAGTGCATTTTTGACAATAGCTTGAGCCACGCGGTTCTTAATGGTTAAGATACCCAGTGGGCGGCGTTTACCATTGGCTTTGGGGATGTAAATCCTTCTGCCTGGTTTAGCTGTCCAGTTTGAGTATTTAGCCATTTGGCGAACTAGCCGCAGCCTAGCTTTAGGAGTTAAGACAACCAGGCGATCAACGCCAGGAGTCTTTCTTCCTTTGTTTGCCAACGTAACTTTTCTTACGCTGGCAAGCAGGTTAGAATAACTACGTAACATCAGTTTCATCAGGCTTCTTACCCGGTTCCACTGTTTCCTTTCCGTAGCTCGGAAGATTCTCTGCCTCAGGTTCCTAACACGCTTCTCGATGAGCTTCCAATCAATGTCAGCCCAATCTTGAAGTTGTTCCTTCACTCCGATGTCCATTTGGACTCTATCTTTCATGATGGTTTAGTTCCTTTGCTTTGATGTTCCGTTGAAGACCATCTGGAAGTTAGCCGCTTTTCAGCGTAGGTATTGCCCTATCCGTTCCATTACAGCTCGGCATTCGCTTTCTCCAGACTCCTTTACCCTCTACGCTTTCACCTTTCCTTGCAGTCGGGTTTCTCTGCCGAAGCAGAGAGCGCAAAGGGCTTACCATTTCTCGTTGACATGACAATTGACCAGAGAAGGTTCCACCTTTATTCCGGCGGGATTGTAGACACCGCGCTGATGACTCCCACACTGCATCAGCCAACCCGCATGCCTTTTGGCTACGGCGTAACAACCTCTTTCGCCGTTTGGTGAAATGACGGAACTTAAGGTGATTTGCATATTTGCTAACCATTCTGGTCTTCCTCTCGGCTTAATACTTGGTTGAGGTTCCAAGCGTGAGCCTTTAGTGCCCTGCTTACGCCGGGTTCATTACTTACTGCCGACGCGGGCTGAGTTCGTGACTCATTTACTTGAGGACAGGGAGGGTGCGTCCCTGGGTCTTTTACCATTCATATCAACGAATTTAATGTCGCACATGGGAATTTCCCCATTGAGGACGAGGATTAATTTAAATATTCTGGCGGCATACAGAGAGAGGGACTTTGCGTGCCTAGCCACAGGGACACTGAGAAGGAGGCTTTGCTTCAAGAGCTAGCAACGCTGCCTGGTGATTTTGTCCAGGCTGCCATCAGTGCCGCTTATTTCAACCCTGTCAGGGGCGTAACCCAGCTTAAAGACCACATTTACCAGTCGAATAAGTCCGACAAGCAAGATACTGAGTCTGAGCATAAGCTATCCACATTCGGCAGTCTGCGCTGGCACGCAGAGCAGCTCGGCGGGGCTGTCGGAACAATGGTTCCCTATTACCTACTGAACAAGACCGTCGGCTTAGCTGGCGTGTCAAAATTCCTCACACCTTTTGCAACAGGTGCCCTAATGGAAGGCGTCTTCCGCCCAGTAGAGAAAGTAGAAGGCGATTTCAGCAAGGCGCGCATTGTAAATGCCCTAACCGGCACGGCCACTTTCGGTACACTTGGTCATTTACCTGGCTATTTGAAATCACGCGATGTGCTGCGTTTTCAAATAGAGCAGCCGTGGCTCATTAACTCATTCACCAGCGATCTCAAACGTCATATCGCTTCCGGTGCTGCAGCAGGTTTAGTTGATACCGAATCCAGATCTATTTTCTCCGGCAAAGGACTGAATACAAATGCGCAGGAAATTGCCCAATCCGTTTACGCCTATGGTGCACTAGGCGGTCTCATGCGCAGCGCAACTGAAGTTGCGCCAGCCCTGACCAAAGGGCGCACGATAAATGACATTGTCCAGACAAGTTCATACTTAAGTGATCGAGCAAAAGTGGATCCAGTGGCCAAAGAATTGATTATTGAACACGGTGAAAAACGAGTTAATGCAAAGGATAGATCCACATCACAAGACATCTACGATTTGTTTGCTCATGCAAAAGTTGCTGAAGCAATCGAGCTAAAGAGTAATCTAGAAAATGGCAATTTGATCGAAGCGAAAGGACAGACGCTCAAGTCCATTCCAGAGCTATTAACCACAAATCTTCCTCTCGAAGAGTATCCATTCTACTCATATCACCCGACAAGAGCTTATTCTGAAGCCTTTAAGAACTTCTCCAAAAAAGGCACTAGTTTTCTTGGTGTCGGTTTCGATTCCGTCGTTATTAAACTCGAAGACGGTACGGCACTCAAAATTAGCTCGCAGTTACGAACAAATGGAAAAGGCAACAGATTTTTCGATATGCCCATCTTGGAAGAAGGTGTTTTTGAAACTGAACCGATTGTTAACGGTGTTATGGAAGATCCAACTTCCGGCGCGTGGCAACAAATACAACTACAACTGTTGGAAGAGTCTGGACGTGGAGTCAATTATTTAGTGCAACCAGTTGCATTTACCAAAATTCCCGTTTCACTATGTGAGCGTTTTCGCAATCACTTGTCTAAAATCGGGCACGATTTTTGGGACTGGCAACGTGATGGCATGGAGAAACAAGATCAACTCGGTTTCTTTGACGGACGAATTGCACTGCTTGATTATTTTGCAGTAGAGCCGACAGAAGTAGTAAAGGCTCGCAAAGAGAAAAAAGCTAGAGAAGAAAGCAAATCGGTTGACCAGCGCATAGAGGAATTGCTAGGTGCCCCATAGCAAGAAAAGGTTGATTAACTTCAGTTTCTTTAATAGAAGTACTAAGTTATACTCCTTTCACTAACTCTATAAATCTAGATCGAAGGACTTCTTGGCCAAAGCATTATCAGCTGCATTGACAGCGATGCTTATGGTTGCCACCATCCCAGGTGGCACAGGCGAAGCCTTTGCAAAAGCTAAAACAGACCCAATTAGACACTTGGTCACCTTGCCGCCGCCGCCTGAACATCCGGAATTGGATGTGCCACCGGCGCTTATTGAGCAGGAAAACAAAATCAACGCTTCAGGCATGATGCTTAAAGGCGGCGTCACTTTGGTGGTCCCAAAAGGAACACCAATCAAGCTCAAGCTGGCAACCGTGCCGACAACCGGTCTGAAGATGATGGACAGAGATGAAGATGGCAATCTGCTTCCTGCGCAATTAGGACAAGTGATAACAGCAAAGACTACCGAAGACTTGTTTGTTGCTGATAACAAAGTTTTACCGGCAGGCACTATTTTTCGCGGCGAAGTCTCGAGAATTTACGAACCAAAGCGAGTTGGCAGACCAGGTGCACTGGCACTTTCCTTTAATGAATTCCAAACACCTGACGGTCGCAAGTTTGCATTCCACTGCGAAGCTGACAATCAAATCCAGTCAACCTGGAAAACAAAAGGAAAAGGACTCGGACAAGTCGCTGCGCACATGGCTGGTGGCGCTGCTACCGGTGCTCTAATTGCTTATCAATTGTTTGGCTTAGAACAAACAATTGCCATGCATGGCTACAACATTGCTGGTGGTGCTGCCGCGGGTGCCCTAGGAGGCATGGCTGTAGCGCTCTTGCGCAAAGGACACGTTGCCGTCTTGGAGCCTGGGGATGACCTCAACATGTCTATCGATAGCGATCTTTTACTGACAGCAGCTGTAGACAAAAAGGTCCGAAAAGATCCTAAGCTTGAAGGATTGGACATTGATGTCTTATCTGCAAAAGTTATCAAAGACGGCTTAGATGGTCACTGTTTGAGGGTTGATGCTTACATCACAAACAATTCGAAGTACCGCTTAAGCTCCCTGGATCTTTTCTTGGAAGACGACAATGGTGGACGCTATCCTGTCTGCACAAGTATGGAATGGGACGCGGAAATTTTGTTTAGAGTCGAGCCTTATTCAAGCAAACATGTTCTTTTTAACTTCCAGGTCGAATTTCCAAAGTTAAAACGCAAACTTGTCTGGCTTGAGCATGCCTCCCAAACTGTTTTAACAAAACAGCCGTTACCTTAATTGACCAGAAAGGAAAAGTCTTGAAAAAGTCATTTCTGCTGCCGGTGCTTCTTGTGCCCATCATTGCACGGATGACCATGCCGGCAGGAGCAGTTCCTCCTTCAATACTACCGACACTGCCTGAATCCTCCACACCAGCTGAGGAGTCAGTTAAGGTTAACGAACATACTATTGAGCTTAAAGGCGCCAGCGCCAACAAGGTCAAAGCAGTCGAATTATTGAACGAAGCGACTATCCATGCCGAGGCAGGCGAATTTCCCGACGCTGCCAGAAATCTCGAAGATGCCATTCTCTATTTAAACGACTCAGATGCCAAACTAGCAGCCGCCTTGCATATGAATCTGGGCAGCTGCTACTACCATTTAGGCAAACTTCATGAGGCTATAGGCGAATATGAGAAGGCAGCCAAATTAGATCCAGGTGAATTGGAAATCCTCTATAACGAAGGACTGGTTTACGAAAAGCTCAAGCGCTATGACGATGCTGTCTCCTGCCTAAAGCGTTATGTAGCCAAACAACCAGATGCCAAATTGCAGCATGAAGGCGTTGCAGCCCTAGAGCGAATCGAAGCGCTAAAGTAGCTCCCAAAGCCAGAAAACCCCCCGTAAACGGGAGGCTCTCTGACAGGAGGAAGGCGGGAGGAAAACTTTAGTTAGGCTGCCTGCAACTGCACGTCATAAGCCAGACGTACAATTTCATATTCAACACGAACCGACACTGTGTTTATTGTGCCGAATTCGAGACGTACCCGCCCCAGATTGCCCGTCGAATAGTCCTGCCAATGTCTTGGCACGGATACAACGACGTTTTCTGGACCCCACTCTTCAACAAATGCTTTTAATACCTGGCAAAGCTTCTCTTCGTCTTGTGGATTTTTAAAAATGCTCATGATACCTACTCCTGGGAACCTTCATCCTGTAAGCGTTTTAGCCGCTTTTGATGACACAAGCTTAAGGAAAAACGAACCTAATGACAATTGGTGGTTTTCCCATCCCTAGCGTAGAAATGCGAAACTCCAAATTACCCAAATATCGACCGAAATTCGGCTGCTCAAAACCGTAGGGGCGCATTGCATGCGCCCTTGCCTTACCTAGCCGGTCATCTATTAAGGTTAAGCGCAGGTATCAGTACCCTTGCACTCGGTCTCTTCAACTTGAAAGGTTGTGTGGTTAATGCCGAATTCGTCCTGTGCTATGCGGGTGATTGAGGACAAGACATTTTCTGCCGGCACTTCCTTATTTATGGTGACATGGCCGGACATCGCATCGCGGCCTGAGGTAATTGTCCATACATGTATGTCGTGCATTTCCACAACACCAGGCACAGCAAGCATGGCATTTCTCAGTTTGACTAAATCAATATGTCCTGGCGTGCCTTCCATCAAAACATTGGTGCACTCTTTTAAGAGATTCCATGTGCGCGGCAAAATCATAAGACCAATAAGGGCAGAAATTATTGGGTCGGCCATATACCAGCCTGTCGTAAGCATAATCACAGCAGCGACAATGACACCAATCGTGGCAAGTAAATCCGACATCACTTCCAGATAAGCTGCCTTCATATTGACTGATTCTTTAGACACGCCATGCAAAAGTTTGAAGGCTACAAGATTCACAAGCAAACCCATTACTGCAACAACCAGCATTGGCAGTGACTTCACTTCAGGTGGATCGCTCAAACGTTGATAAGACTCGAAGAGAATAAAAACCGACAGCCCAACAAGCAGCACACCATTTATCAACCCGGCTAAAATTTCTGATCGATAGTAGCCATAAGTCTTCAACGGATTTGGTGGACGAGAAGCAAACCAGATTGCTACCAACGCCAATATCAAACTACCAACATCAGATAACATGTGACCAGCATCAGCTAACAAGCCCAAGCTTTTCGTATAGTAAGCACCGATTATTTCCGCAACCATGTAAGCGGCAGTTACGTACAATACAATCAAAAGGCGGGACTTGCTCTCTTGCCTGAAGTTTCCGTGCCCGTGCGTATGGCTTTGGTGATTGTGACTTGTGCTCATTTACCTATTTACTTAGAGATTCGGGATTTGGCTCCGAATACAATCTTACGATAGTTTCCGCATCACGCTTAGATGGCATCAACCATTTGTCTTCAATTGGCAGCGAATAAAACATAACGTCGGCTGGGTCAGGACTATGCCCTCTCAATCCTAATATATGCCCGACTTCGTGCAAACAAGCCTTTCTAAGTTGATTGGTGCTCACTGTCTGCGTGCGATCCATAGGCACAGTCAAAAGTTTAATCGTACCTTTTAACAAACAATGCCGGCGATAGGTAAAGTCGGCAAAGCCTGCCTCTGCCGGATTAGGCAACTCTTTTGGATCTGCAGTCCAGACGACCTTAATATCGGCATTGCGAGGGTCTGATACAAATGTAATGCTTATGCGTCCCTGCGCTGCATTGACCCAGTCGAGGAAACTGTTTTTGGCAATATCAATAAACTCCGGACGAAAATTAGGAACACCTTGTCCATCGGTAATAAAGATACGCACCGGCAGAGAATTCGAACACCAGCGCACGGGAACCTCGGTTGTTACTTGTCTGAAATATGTATCTGCCTCCGACTGTCCGCCTGCAGATTTTTGCCGATCTGCTTCTTCTTTTAATTTACTAATTAGCCCTTTTACTTCAGCTTTGTCGGGAAAATCCGGAAATCTTTTCAAAGTCTCCTTATAAGTTTCCAGGGCTTCTTGAAGCCTGCCACTTGTTTGATAAGCACCACCAAGGGTGAGCAAGCTCATCGCCGACTGTGGATTCAATTCGACAGCAGTCCTCAATTCATCAATCGCTTCTTGCGTATGGCCAACTTTGGAATAGGCTAGACCTAGATTGTGGTGAGCTTGCGACAACTGCGGATCAAACGAAAGCGCCTCTTTCAATACAGCAATAGCCTTCTCATTTTCATTAGCTCGCATGAGGTTCATAGCCTCTGTGTTGAGATTGCTTGCTTTGTATTGTGCTTCTGTTATTGGCTTGCCGTCACGAAAATAGCTTTGGGCAAATGCCGCACTGCTGAAAAGGAGTACGGCAAAAAATCCAAGAACCAGGTTTTTCATTTCCTACCTGACACCGGAAGCAAGATTTGCATCAAGGGCTGCAACTCCCGGCAGTTCGACACCTTCAAGAAACTCCAGTGAAGCTCCACCACCTGTAGAGACGTGACTGAAATAATGATCTGCAGCACCATAAGCTTCTATGGCAGCTAATGAGTCGCCGCCGCCAATTATTGTTTTGGCACCTTGCTTAGTCAATTCGATAAGCTCGCCGATAACGGCATATGTTGCCTTTTCAAAACCGGTAATCTCAAATACGCCGAGTGGTCCATTCCAGAGAACCGTCTTGGCTCCTCTGAGTGCCTCTTTGATTTTCTCTATTGATTTAGGTCCAAGATCAAGACCCATTTGATCGCAAGGAATTGCATCAATTGACACAACTTCCGATTTAACGCCGGCTTTCAATTCAGGAGCAACAACGACATCAACCGGTAATACGAGGTTTACACCTTTTGCTTTAGCCTTTTCAATTAACTGGCGGCAAAAATCGAGTTTATCGTCTTCAACCAAAGACTTACCGACTTGTTTACCTTGCGCCTTCAAGAAAGAAAAAGCCATCGCACCGCCGATAACCAAAACGTCTACGCGCTCGAGCAAATTATCGAGCACACCCATCTTGGAAGATACTTTTGAGCCGCCAATTATGCAGGCGAAAGGACGCACCGGATTGAACAATGCTGAAGACAATGCGTTGAGTTCTTTTTCCATCAAGAATCCTGCAAGGCAGGGCTTAAGGTGCTTGGTTACACCTTCTGTGGAAGCGTGCGCTCTGTGAGCCGTCCCAAACGCATCATTTACATACATGTCAGCCAAACTAGCTAATTGCTTGGCAAAAGAAGGATCATTTTTTTCTTCTTCTTTGTGAAAGCGGACGTTTTCTAAAAGACAAACCTCGCCGTCCTTCATTTCTTGAACAAATTTGCTTACTGCCTGCCCGATGCAATCTTCCAGACAGTGAACTTTTTGTTTAAGCAATTCAGAAAGTCTTTGAGCAACTACCTTGAGGCTAAGTTCTTCGGATGGACCTTTAGGTCTGCCGAAGTGGGAGACAAGAATGACACGCCCGCCAGCTTGTTTCAAATGCTCGATAGTCGGCAACACAGCCTTTATGCGAGTGTCGTCGGTGATATTTCTTTTGTCATCGAGCGGCACATTCAAATCAGCGCGCACTAAAATGCGTTTGCCCTTGAATTCATTTTTGTCGACGTGGGCAATTGTTTTCTTGTTCATCTTATTTTCCCTTTGGTAAAGGTTCGAAGGAACCGTCATTCTGAGCCAGAGGCGAAGAATCTCACGCCTTAACGGCCGAGACTCTTCGCTCTGCTCAGAGTGACTTAGACGTTAGACGCGAGCTACTGCCATTTTGTTGGCGACAATGCCGGCCAACTCAATTAAGCGGTTGCTGTAGCCCCACTCGTTGTCGTACCAAGCAAGGACTTTCACCATGCGTGGTCCAACAGCCATAGTCAATTCGCTATCAACGATGGAAGACATTTTGTTGCCACAGAAGTCTGTGGAGACAAGCGGCAAATCGCAAACGGAAAGAATTCCGTTGAGTTCACCGTTGCTGGCTTCTTTCAATGCCTTATTAACACTTTCAGCAGTAACGTCTTTCTTAGTTGTGATGACCAAGTCAACGATGCTTACGTTAGGTGTCGGCACACGCATTGCAAAGCCGTTCAACTTGCCTTTCAAACCTGGCAATACCAAACCTAATGCTTTGGCAGCACCTGTCGTTGACGGTACCATCGATAAAGCAGCAGCACGAGCACGACGCAAGTCGCTGTGTGCAGCATCGAGCAAGCGCTGATCGCCTGTGTAACTATGCACTGTGGTCATAGCACCGGATTCGATACCAAATACTTCATCAAGTACTTTTGCTACAGGAGCCAAGCAGTTGGTTGTGCAACTAGCATTGGAGATGATGTGGTGCTTAGCTGGGTCGTAGTTCTTGTCGTTGACACCAAGAACAATGGTGATATCTTCACCTTTTGCAGGAGCGGAAATGATGACCTTCTTGGCACCAGCTTTGATGTGACCGCCGGCCTTTTCAGCGTCGGTGAAAACACCGCTGCATTCAAGAACGAGATCTACGCCAAGCTTGGACCATGGGCAAGTAGACGGGTCCTTTTCACGGAAGAACTGGAAGCTCTTGCCATCAACAACCAGGGCGTCTTCAGTATGGCTGACGCTATTTGGCAACTCACCCAAGATTGAGTCATATTTAAGTAAGTGAGCTGATTGAGCCACGCTCTGAATCGGGTCGTTGATAGCTACTATTTCAACGTCTTTTACAGGGTTCTCGAGAAGTGCCCGTAGAGCGTTACGGCCGATACGTCCAAAACCATTAATTGCTACTTTTGCCATCGTAATTTCCTTCAATATTGAAAGGGTGAGCCCATTAAATTGAGCATGCCTATAAGCATATAACTTTAAAGCTCATTGCGCAGAAGCTTTATCAGGGTTTAAGACTAGCTAAAGGGTTGCTATGAAGTAGGGCTTCATCTGAGTATAATTGTCTTAAGTCCGTTTGGAAGACGGTCATACATTAAAGAGGTCATGACATGCGCGACAAGATAGAGACTGTTTTGGACAAAATCCGTCCCATGCTGATGGCTGACGGCGGCAATATTGAACTCGTGGACGTTAAGGAAGCCGAAGGGCAAGTCTTCGTTCACCTAACAGGCGCCTGCGGTATGTGCCCAAGCTCGACCATGACCCTGAAGATGGGTGTTGAGCGCGCACTAAAAGAGCACATTCCGGAAGTCACCCAAGTAATTCAAGTCTAGAGCGAAATTCATCGCTCAAATAACTGCTTATCACACAAGATTCGTCTTGTGTGTTTTGCTTTCTGGAGATACGAGCACAAGAAAGTTTAGCTTGCTCTACAGAGACAGCGGCATTTTTCGCTATGTCACTTGACACCATTTTTACGTGGGCTTCTAGATTGCTTGAGTCTACATAATCATTGATCAAACCAATTTGCTTGGCTCTTTCAGCATTTACAACTCGTGCCGAAAAGAGAATTTCTTTTGCGCAGGCAACGCCGACAAGTGATACCAGTCGCTCAATATTTTCATCATCCAAGACTATGCCAAGTTTTGCAACAGGTAAAGCAATACTTGCATTTTCAGAGGCGTAGCGCAGATCACAAGCAAGTGCTAAAAGCAATCCACCACCCATGCAATTGCCATGTATAGAGGCAATGGTCGGCAATGAAAATTGCGCAACTGCATTTAAACAATTGGCAATTGCATACCAATTTTCTCTAGCGTGCGAATAGTCTTTTATCTGAGCAAGCTCTTTAAAATCCGCGCCGGCAGCAAATGAACTACCTTGGCCGGACACAACTATTACTCTGGCACCACGTTGTTTCAACGCCTCCAGTTTGGCAGGCATCGCCTCCCACATCTGGCGTGAAATTGCATTATGCACACTTGGTCGGTTGAGAATTAAGCGACCAACCGAATCTTGAACATCTAAAAGCAATTCGTCGGCATCCGGCACCTGCTTAGTCTCTTGAACTAGCAGCGGCCATTGGATAGCGCAATTGATAAACGTTTCTATTACGTGCGGCGTATGCTCTTTCAGCATGAGCGCGAGCGGCTTTCATTCTGTCCCACTCAAGTTGATGTTTTTCTTGGTTACCCTTTTGTTTATTTCTGTCCTTACGCCACGACCAGAAACTAAAACCTAGTCCGGTAGCCATAAACATAAGGAGTACGGACTGCCAGGTAACGGATGCCACAACAACCGAAAGACCCAAAGCAGCAGATCCGGCACGAATAGTACGTAACTGGCCCATGCGCCTGCCCCTTGAAAATATTAAATTGAAGTAAGTGTATATACAATACCACCGCTTTAAAATATCGCAAGACCTTGATAATTATCCCGATCAATATCTATTGGGATATATT
>JAKFVJ010000506.1 GCA_021732245.1 Candidatus Obscuribacterales bacterium
ATTAAGCAACTAGGTACCAACTTATTTGCCGCAGAATATGTGTCTCTTGATGATCTTGAAATTCAATTGGGTGCCCATGGCAGTCCCTCGGACTTCATTCGTGATTTGCCTGAACACGTGGTTATTGATGAGATTCAGAGGGCGCCGGAGTTATTTTTGAGCATTAAGCAATCCATAGACGAAAACCGAGTCCCAGGACGGTTCCTAATGTCCGGTTCAGCCAATGTACTTATGCTGCCGAAGCTGAGTGAATCGCTTGTTGGAAGGATGATAATAAAGACACTCTGGCCGTTATCTCAGGGCGAAATACGTAAGAGGCAAGAAGACTTTATCTCTGCTGCATTTGCGTCGAAATTAACTTCTTGCGAATCATCAGTGACCTGGAAACAACTTGTTGAGATGGTTTGTCGGGGAGGATATCCGGAGGTTGTTCTGGCGAACGATTTGAGATATGAGTCAGACTGGTTCGAGTCATACGTTAAAACCCTAATTCAAAGGGATGTTCGCGAATTGATGAATATTGATAGCATCAATTCATTTCCACAATTACTAACAGTACTTTCGCAACGATCGTCGATGCCCGTGAATGTAACTGATGTCGGCAGAATTTGTGGTATTCCCAGAACAAGTTTGCTCCGATATATTTCATTACTCGAATCGCTGTTTGTTATCCGTTTCATCCCAGCTTGGTTTGTCAATCGAGAAAAGCGCTTAATTAAGTCTCCTAAGCTATTGTTTGTGGACAGCGGTTTGCTTTCATACCTGAGCAAACGTGGCCGAAGTTTGCTTATAGATGATAGAAGCGCTGCTGGACAAATAATAGAAAATTTTGTCGGTACGGAACTTCTTAAGCAAATCGGCTGGAGTGATTCGATCGTCTCCCTTCATCACTTTCGTACTCAAGATGGACACGAGGTTGATTATGTACTTGAGGATGATCGAGGCAGACTGGTCGGGGTCGAAGTTAAATGCTCTACGTCCGTGTCGACTAGTGACATGTCCGGACTGAAAGCATTGCAAGCAGTCGCGGCCAAAAAGTTTGTGCGAGGTATTATCCTGTATAGTGGAAATAAAACAATAAGATTATCGCCAGAAATTACGGCGATGCCTATTGCTGCTCTGTGGGAATTAAATTGGCGAAAAGCGTACAATGTCTTCCGAAACAGCTAGCTAGAAGGAGCCAGGATTGTGAATTCTGACCCTTCTGTACTGCCAGCTTCTATTTTGCAGCTAACAGCGGTCGGCAAAGCTTGTGAGGCGGGATCTTGAGACTAATACTTTGCCAAAATGTAATTGACGTAGGGGCGCATTGCATGCGCCCGCTGCCCTAGTCGCGAGAATTCCGGATCAAATGTAGGAGACGTTGCTGCTCATATGCAGACAACTTTTCGTACTGCTGTTTGTACTAGCCACGAGAGTTTCGGATCAACTGTAATAGACGTTGCTGCTCATATGCAGACAAATTCTCGTACTGCTGTTGTCCCGGACGATAGTTCGGGTAGTTGATCTTTGTCCGCAAATATCCATCGACGTTTGCGATCTTAGAATCAATCTCGCGAAATAGATTGCTGTTGTTGTTGAATGGGGGAGCTGGTGGATCTGTTCCTGGCATTGCTATTTCTCCTAGGTTTAGTACGTTGCAGCTTAGTGCAACAGTTGTGCGATGCCGGTGAGGACGGCAGCAGCCATAGACGTTAGCAGCAGAGTGAAGCCGAGCGTATAGGTTGCTTGTCCCGAACGAATGGCGTATTCGTCTTGGACTCTCTTTTGTACGTCTTTCAAGCTTTCGCTGATGTTGTGCACTTGATAGACGGCACCCACGAGCACAGTGACAACTGATAGTGCTCCGCCGTGATTGTAGGCGAGGGTGCAACCGATCGCGACAGCGATTGTCATTGCCAGGATTCGCGGTATCTGCTTAAGCGTTGAGAAGAAAGCTAGCGCCCAACCAGTGAATGCTGAAGCTGCCAACACATGTGGATGTACTGCTGGATTAACACATGCTGCAATCAAAGCGGCTAGAGCTCCTGCCGCCAGATTGCCGACAAGCTTGTGTTTTAGCGTGAACTCGTTAGAGTTGCTGGCAGCATGCTCTATGCCACGTAAGCCCACAAATCCTAAACCAATCAGCGATACTAAAGCTAGAGGAATTGCTACTTGCGGAAGAGTTGCCAGTGGAGCTATTGCAGTCGTTGCTAGAAGGGCAACTAAATATACGATCCAAAGCCTATCTTTGGTGACAGCGTCTATGGTCGCGGAATCCGCTTGGGACACGACTTTGAGATTGGCCGCAAGCTGGAGGAAAGACACGATTTGATGAGCGACTATCGCAATCAACATCCATGCTCCCATGGGTATTGTGAGTATAGTTGTAGTAACATAAGCTAAGGCTTTGGACAAAATCGAAGTGAGATCATTTTTCATGAGAAACCTCCTATGAAAAAAAGGACGAGAATTCAGTTCCCGCCTTGTGTGTGTTTGGCGAACTGGGAAGCACTAAGAACAACCCAAAAAACGTAGGGGCGCATTGCATGCGCCCTCTAACTCTCAGGGCAACAGTTGTTTGATAAGGACGATAGCAACGGCAACAATAGTCGTGAACAGAAGAGTAGCGCCAATGGCGTACTCGCCCGGTGCTGATTCACGATCAATCCGGTAGTTGTAGACCCCAAGTGCGAACATAATGTTGCCTATTTGAAAGACAGCTCCAATGAGCACAATTGCTACTCCCAGAATTCCGGCAGTAGAGAATGCGCTGACACAGCCGAGAAGAAGCGAAGTTGCAATCGCTAATATTCGGGGTACATGTTTTAGAGTGGAGAAAAATGCTAATGTCCAACCGGTTATCACAGAGATTCCTAAAATAACTGGAAGCCCTGAAGGTGCTACGTGAGCGGCAAGTATTGCAGCCAGCGCCCCGGTTGACAGGTTGGCAATCAGCTTATCTTTCGATGAGTATAGATCGTACCTATTGCATGCGTGATCGTATCCACGATGAACCATATGACCCAAGCCGATTATTGATAACAAGATAAGAGGAATCGCTACAACTGGAAGAGTTATTACCGCTGAGTACTTTGCGGCAATAAATGTGGACAGTATGGCGATTGCCGATACTAACAATCTGTCTTTGGTGATTACGTTCATCGTTTTGGAAGAAGCTTGATACAGTGATTTGAAGGTTGTGATCAAGCCGAGAAATGTTGCGATTTCGCGAAGGGCTATTACAACACCCATGCAATAGGTAATGGGCCATGCTCCTATGTAGAGAATTATGTTTCCTGGCAGGTCGTGCAGACGTGATCTGAAATCATCTTTCATGATGGGACTCCTGTAGTAAAACAAGGCGAGAACTCGATTCTCGCCTTTTTTTTAATTGTTTGGATAGAGTTATTTCTGTTTGTCGTCTCGACGTATCACGCCGAATCTGCGCTTGCGACGACGACTGGGGTCATCTTCGAGAAGCAACCCGGTTGGACAGGGAAGATCTTTTAGCTTGTCCCATTCATCAAGCGTTTCTTGTGGAATCATTGCTTTCAGCTTGGGGGCGACTTCGTCATATTCCAATCCGAACTTTTGTAGGTACGGACGTAGAGCCTCTGGTGCTGCAATCATTGCTCCATAGAGTGATTCGACAGTATGGTGGCCGAGTCCGAGAAGAGCATCAATAAAGTTTTGCGGTAATCCGGACTTCTTGATGCTGGTGCCATTTAGTGAGTATTCGTGCCCGGCAGTATGCACTGCTGAGATGAGTTTCTTCTCTGGTGCTGAGGTAGCATCTAGGACGGCTTGTCGCAGGGATTGGAATGTCTCAGCTGCTCCAAGTTGATTCCAGATAGCGGACATAGGCTCTCTAATTGCCGCAGCTGATTCGGACAGATAGATTGCTTCGGCTGCATTGACCAGCTCAAGATATTCTTTTTCTCGCTCCTCTAGATTCTTTGGCGGAATGTATTGTTCGCCCCGCGTTGTTTTTACGAAGGACGCGAATATCTGGCGAAGATTCTCATACTGTCCTGGTTCAAAACCCTGGTAGCAATGAAGTACAGTGCCTTTGTCGAAAAACACAAGAGCTGGTATGTCTTGTGTCGTCGCGAAGCTTTCGAATATAGCCTTATTTTCGGGCACATCAATACTCATCTCATAGATCTTGATTTGAAAATTGTATTGGGAAGCGAATTTCTTCACATAAGGAGTAAAGATGCGGCATGCGCCATCGTTAGCAGATGTGAACTTGATGACTACAGGAAGTGTGGATTTCAAAACACGCTCGGTGAAATCTTTTCGTGATACTGGAAATGTTGGCATTAACATAGACATGCTCCTAAAGGTGAGTTTTGTAAGTGCTTACGGTAAGTTGTTGCGCAGTACCTCTATGAGATGCGCAATTTCTTGTTCGGTGTTGTATACGTGCAGGCTTACTCGCAGGTAGTTGTCTCCCTTGGCTTTCTTGAAGAGGCAATGGCTATTGGCTCTTACAAGAATGTTGTGACTGGAAAGTAAGGCTGATACATCTGCGGTTGCTGCTTGTGCAAACCGGAAGGAAATGACGCCATAGCCGTGCGCGCAATTGCAGCGGTCTACGCCCGGTGAAAATTCAATGCCGGGAAGTTGTTTGAGTTGAAAATACAGGCTTTTGGTAAGCCTGTCGATTGTCTGCTCGATTGTATTGATTCCGATGCTTTCGATAAAATCAATAGCTGGGACGAGAGACAAAATTGACGGAGTATTCTGCGTGCCGGACTCCAGCACATTGGCAAGCGTATTCGACTGGATTTTTAGCTTTTTGCCGGATGGATCAATCTTCATACCGCCGCCTACTATTACTGGATGGAGTTTCTTTCGCAGCTTGGGTGATACCCAAAGGATGCCGACACCATTGGCGGCGAACATCTTATGTCCACCAAATGCGAGGAAATCCACAGGAAGTTCGTTGACATCAACTTGGCAATGACCAACGCTTTGGCTGGCGTCCAATGCAATTAGGATGTTTTTGCCAAGAATTCGTCTAACTTCTTTAACTTCCATATCCAAGCCATAGAGATGGTGGATGTGAGACATTGCCATGATTCTCGTACGTGCAGTTTTTGATTCGGCAATGTGTTTAAGCTCATAGTCTCCATGTTCATGCATGCGAATGGGTAAGAGCTTTATCTTTATTCCAAATATGCGTAGTTGGTCTCTTAAGTGAAACCAAGGTAGAACTGCTGATTCATGATCTTCCAAGCAAAGCATTACCTCATCCCCAGTCTTGAGATTGTTTAAACCCCAAGCTAGAGAAATGAGATTGAGACTTTCCGTTGCGCCGCTGGTGAAGCAGATGTCTTCGGGGCGAGCGCCGATGAAAGTAGCAACTCGACTGCGCGCATCTTCTAGACGAGTTTTGAGCAGTGTGCTCATTGTATACATGCTTCGCCCCGCGTTAGCGCAATCTTCCGTGTAAAACGAATTGATGGCGTCGATTACCGTCTGCGGCTTTTGCGCGGTTGCCGCGTTGTCGAAGAAGATGGTGTCTGGATGTTGGGCGAAGATGGGGAATTGGGAGCGGATGTGATTTGTGTTCATTGTTGACTCCGTGGGTCAATTTGTCATTCTGAGGCTTTAGCCGAAGAATCTACCGTAACGGTTAGTTCATCGAGTGAATTAACACGCACGACGATTTGTCACGGCAGATTCTTCGCCTGCCTCGCAGGCTCAGAATGACAAAAGGGGGTGCTCAGAATGCCAAAGGTGTTTACTTGTTTAGCATCGGTCTGTAGATAGGCATACCCGCGTCGCGCCAGGCGATGAAGCCGCCGGAGAGACTTGCGCTTGTTATGCCGTGTTGTGTGAGAAATGCGGCGAACCTACGTGAATCCTCCCCTTGTGGGCAAACGAAAAGGACATGGTGCTTTTTGGAGAAGGGCACGCCCATTTCGCAAAGGTCTTCCAGCACATCAGACGGCATGTTGATCGCGCCCTCGATATGACCGGATTTGAAGGCAAGACTGCCGCGCAGATCTACGACCAGGCAATGCGAATTGGCAGACAGTAGTGTCAGTGCTTGTTCCACATTGACTTGCGGCGCTTGCGCGCAAACATCTTCCGGTAAGTTACGTGGCGTGTTCTTGCGTGTCGTGTAGCCGAATAATTCCGGACGGTGCTTTTGCAAATAGGACAAGTACCATTCGAGTCTGTCGCACACGATGAATACAGCGTTGCGTTTTCGCTTTAGTCCTTTATCAGTTGTCCTCAAGTGTTTAAGCGCCGCGATATATGAAGCACCGCTTGTCGGGCCGGCAAGGACGCCTAGCTGCCGGGCAAGAACTAGCATTCCGTCTATGGATTCGTTGATGCTTGCTTCGACGATGCGCGAGTAGACATCTTTCTTGAAGAGCCCCACCTCAAACAGCTCATCGGCATTGCGAATGCCGGGAATGACTTGTCCGCGCGGAGCGACGACGCCGATTACTTGTAGCTTTGCGTTAACCGACTTCAAGTACTCGCCTGCTCCGCGTGAAGACCCGGTTGTACCTAGTCCGGTGATGAAATAATCAATCACGCCTAGATCTCTGATGATTTCGTACCCTGTTCCGAACTGGTGAGCTTGCATATTTTTCTCATTGGTGAACTGAGAAGTATGGAAGTATTTGCCAGGATTGCCGTTCATTTCCCTTTCAATGTAAGCAATGGGGTTATTGGGATCATTTGGATCCGGGCAAGAAGACATCGCTGGAAATTCGCTTATTTGTGCACCAAGCACCTGCAAAATCTGCTTAACTTCTGGCACTGGGAAACGGTTGGTGACGACGCGAAAGGGAATCCCGCGCATCGAACAAAGCACTTGCATTGCTTTAGCCATATTGCCACTTGAAGATTCGATGACCGTCTGCCCGGAAGCTTCAATGTCGTCGAACTCCTGTGCAAGGATTTCACACGCTGGACGATCTTTGAGAGATCCGAATGGATTTAAATGCTCCAGCTTGGCATATAGATTGATGTTTTTAAGACCGTGAACTTTCGGGTCAATCTCCAGTAGGGGAGTTTGCCCGATAAGCGCTGTGACTGATTTGATGAGCATGGTTGTACCTCAGTGTAATTTCCAAACTGGCGAATATTGTTCATCGAGCATCCATGTAAGGACTTTGCCTTTTTCTTCAACCACTGCTACGCGACGCGCTGTCGGCTGCATGATGGAATTGGTGGCGCTGAAGTCCATCATGTATGCAGCCGTATTGATAAAGGCGAAGATGTCACCCTTGCGCGGTAACTCCGGCAGGAACACTTTACGCCTGAAAATAAAGTCGCTTTCTAGACAGAGATTGCCTGCAAGGAAGTATCCTTTGTGTTGACGCGTGCCGGATTTGCCGAGTGCTCTTAGCTGAATGGGATCGACAAATATTTCTTGATCTAAAAATGCCAGATCCTGGCGTTTCATGTTAAGTCCAACAATGTCGTTATTTGGTCCCTTGAGCGAGTTGACGCGAGCAAGAGTGACACCGGCTAGGTCAAGAAGTGCCCTTCCCGGCTCCAGCCAGAGCGCAATTTCGTTGTTTCGCAGCATGTCTCCAAGCGCGCATTTGTCGAATGGTTGTAGCTTGCTTGCCAGAAGTTCCTTGAGAAAGGTGCTGCCAGGCAAGGGGTTGAAGAAGTTGTAGGCGTTGAGAGATCCACGCAAGGCTCCTCCTTCGGCGGATAGACCGAAAAAATTGTTGTTCCACGAGAGGGCCGATGGTGCGCCTGTCTGGCTTGTCAGTGCCGCTTCTTTCAGCGCTGCCACGTATCGGCTCCAGTCTTCTTCGTGGGCGAGATAATTAATACCAAATCCACCGCCAATGTTGATTACATGTGGTGTCAGATCTAACGCAATAGCCTTCTCAAATGCATCCAAGCAATGGCGAATTGCCTCCAATCGTTCTTCAACGCTGGTGCTGTCCAAATGGAATGAAAAACCGAGCAATGCCAGATTATCTCGATGTGGAGCAATTACGGAGCTGAGTACTTCTGCAATTTGTGCAAAGTGTATGCCGAAGCGACTAAGCTTGACTGGTGGAAGATTGAAGATATCGCCGAATTTGAAATTGCTCAGACGCAAGAGAATTCGAGCCTTGCGCGCAATGCCGAGAGCTTCCTTGACGGACAGGATGTCTTTAAGCTCTTGAACGCAGTCAACATTGATGGCAACGTCATGCAGTAAACATAGTTGCAGGAAATCGACATCTTTAGGTCCTGTTGCTTGCAGGCGGTTGCCGCTAAATCCACAGGCGAGCGCGTGCTTTAGTTCGCCGACCGATGCTACATCGCAATTGACACCGGAGACGGCTAGTTGCTTCAGCAGGGAGTCTGACTGGTTGGCTTTGTGCGCAAAAAAGATTGAGCTGTTGAGTTTGTATTCATCCAGCACAGACTGAAATGCCTTCACGTTCGCTTCGATTGCTTGTGGAAAGAGCACACTTGTTGGACTGCCACATGCTAATACGATTTGTGAGATGAGTGCTTCGTTGTTTATGAATGAACCAATTAACGGGTTGTATCGTGGACGTAGCACGAGAGGCGATTTTTGCATGGTCGTGTCCTTTAACGTGGTGTGTGACGCCTTTGTCATTCTGAGGGCGTTAGCCCGAAGAATCTTCCGTGGCGAAACGTAGTTCGAGTGGATTGACTCTGACTACGTTAAGATGCGGAAGATTCTTCGCATCACTTCGTTTTGCTCAGAATGACAAAGATGGTCCTATCGTCCGTCTAATGCACGGACCTAGGCATTTGTTGTAAGTCTTCGTTCGTTTCACTAGCTGGACTTTAGTTCTTTTTCTGCTGCTTCGAGTTGCTGCTGAATAACCTCAACCAAGGCCGACGGGATAGCTTCCGGTGGCAGTTTTGCCAATTCCAGCAACTGTTCTACAGCCTTCAACTCGCGCGCGGCGACAACTAAGTCCATGGCTTGACCAATAGCCCCAAGTCCATCGGTACAGATCATCTCCCTGTCTTTTTTGTTCAGGGCGTCCGTTATCCGCTTATCCAGATCGCGATACTGCGCTTCAAATTCTTCAATGCTTTTCGTTTGTCTAGTAGTCATAAGGTTAGTTCTCCTAATATTGTTGTGATTGTTCATTCCTGCACGCGCTGACTGAGAACAAACAACCCGCGGGTTATCTGTTCTCAATAGCTACGTGCACGTGGTCATCATCGAGACAACATTATCAATCCTCGAGTCCATCCAAGAGGGTGTTGTCCCAAAGCCTTTGCTCTTCTTCCACCTGCTTACGCAAGTCCGGGTCATTTTGCATGTCCGCTTTAAACTGTCTATAGCCGTTATTAAGGTTTTCAAAAAATTTCCGCTTGCGATGTTCTTCCAGCAGGTCTTCAATTACCTTATTATCCTTTTGTTGGCTTGACGGAAGCAGTTTGCGGATTTTCTTCTTGATGTGATCATCATCACGATCTGGTTGAGACAAATTAGTCTTCATCCTTCTTTCTCCTTCATTTAGATATTCTGTGCAGTGTTTTATCGCTGGAGTTATATAGTCATACGCTTTTTCAAGAGTGCGCTAAGTGTTTTGCGGAACTTTCGTTGCTCTGCATTTTCCTTTTGTGTGTCCGCGAATATCTCTTCAAACGCTTCACGGATTGCGCGTTGTCCTTCTTCGGACTTACCCCACTCTCTTATGGCATTCAGAAGAATTTGCTCGTCGGGATCATCTGCTTGTTGCAGCTTGCGATTCGAGCAGTCATTTGATTTGTCCATAGTGGGAGTGTCTCCATTTTCTGATTGCTCTGATGTCATAGTAAAAGCACCTCGTATCTTGTTGTTGTGTGAAGGCTATTCAGCCTATGGGTGGCAGAAGAAGAATCTGCCGCAACGGAGCGCAGTGCATGTTCACTCACATAACACTCATTGTTCGCGCGGCAGATTCTTCACTTTGTTCAGAATGACAAAGTGACCTGGACTATTGAATCAGGCTGACGGGATGATGACCGGCTGATATGGTTTTATTGCCTACAGCTTGAGAGCCCGCAAGCGCAAAGCATTAGCAATTACCGATACGGAGCTGACTGACATGGCGGCAGCGGCTACCATTGGATTTAAAGCGATACCGGTAATCGGTAGCAAGAGACCAGCAGCAGCAGGTATGGCAAGGGCGTTGTAGCCGAATGCCAGAAATAGATTTTCAGCTATGTTGGCGAGCATTGCTTTGCTGACCTTCAACGCGCGCAGAATTCCGGCAATATCGCTGTTGAGCAGAACAATTCCGGCACTGTTGACGGCTACGCCTGTGCCTGTTGCCATGGCGATACCGATATCTGCTTGAGCAAGCGCTGGCGCATCGTTAATGCCGTCGCCGGCCATTGCGACAACTAATCCCTTGCCTTGCAATTCTTTGACAAGATTTCCCTTGTCGGCAGGCATGAGACCCCAGCGTATGTCCGTAATGCCAACTTCGGCAGCAATTGCTTTTGCTGGTCCTTCTTTGTCTCCTGTGGCAAGCACGACGGTGATACCATTCTTTTGCAGTGTCTTGATGGACTGGACTGCATCCGGGCGTAATATGTCGGCAAAGTGTAGCTGTCCCTGACACTTGCAGTCTACGCTGATGAATATTTCCGTCTTGCCGGATTCGGGTTTTTCTCCGGCATCGGTACCGGCGAATTGCTTGTTGCCTACTTTGATCTCTTGGCTGTTGACGATGCCGCCTACACCTTCTCCCGCAAAGACTGTGAAGTTATCACAGGCGAGCACTGCGCCATTGCGTTGTTGCTGCGCGGCAAGCACCGCATTAGCCAGCGGGTGTTCGCTGTGTGCTTCAACGGCCGCAGCAAGTGCAAGCAGGTGATTCTCGTCAATTGTTCCTATGGGTACAATTTCTTGCAGGCTCATCTTGCCTTCAGTAAGCGTGCCTGTTTTGTCTATGACAAGAGTGTTGATGTGCGACAAAGCTTCCAGCGAGCTAGCGTCTTTGAAAAGCACACCAGCTTTGGCGGCGCGTCCGGCTGCGACAATGACGGACATTGGTGTAGCCAGTCCGAGTGCGCAGGGGCAGGCAATTACTAGAACTGCAACAGCCATTGTCATTGCTTGCACTGCAGGCATGCCGTTGGCTACCCAGCCGACAAATGTAAGTACGGCAATTGCAATTACCAATGGTACAAAGATAGACGCAACTTTATCGACCAGCTTTTGCACAGGCAGCTTGCTGCGCTGTGCTTCGCTGACTAAGGCAATTATCTGTGCGAGCAAGGTGTCGTTGCCGATGTGTTGAACTTCTACAAGTAGACTGCCGTTGCCGTTAAGTGTGCCCGCTGATATCAATGTCCCGGCAGATTTCGGTTCAGGCTTTGGTTCGCCTGTAAGCATGCTTTCATCGACATAGCTTTCGCCTTCCAGCACTTTGCCGTCTACGGGAATTCGCTCGCCGGGTTTGATGCGAACTTCAGCACCAATGGGAATTTGATCTAGTTGCATTACCAGCGGACTGCCGTCAGGCAAGACGACGGTTGCTTCCGATGGCATCAAGGAGACAAGTTCTTTTACGGCGCTGGCGCTTTGCACTCTTGCTTTTGCTTCCAGTAACTGTCCGAACCAGGCAAGTGTTGTGATTACTGCTGCTGATTCAAAGTAAAGCATTGGAGCTTGCACGAATAGAGAATAGATGCTGTAGAGATAGGGAATGACTATTCCCAGACTCAATAGCGTAAACATGTTCAGTGCCCTGTTTTTTACTGACTGCCAGCCGCGGTGGATAAATGGCTGCGCTGCCCACAAAACAACAGGTGTTGCTAGCGCAAGTTGCAACCAGTTGTTTGTAGTGTGCTCAATGATATTTATGCCAAGCATGTGTGACATGCTCAGAGCAAAAAGTGGTATTGCAAGTGCGGCGCTTACGAAGAGGCGTTTTTTTATTTCCACTACTTCGGCTTTTGCTGCCTCATCGTCACCGGGCATCATTGCTTCCAAGCTCATGCCGCACAAGGGACAGTCGGCGGGTTTGTCGCTTACTACTTCCGGGTGCATTGGGCAGGTGTAGCCACTGGCGTTAGCAGGCATAGTGGGAGCTGCGTTTTTGCGCTCGGGGTTGAGATATGCATCCGGGTCGGCTCTGAATTTATCGGCGCAGCCGATGTAGCAGAAGTAGTATTTCTGCCCGTTGTGCTCGACGACGCCTTTTGCAGATTGCGGCTCTACTGTCATACCGCACACTGGATCTTTAAATGACGACGCAGCCGGCTCTTTGCCACCGCAGCAGGATTTACCTTGACCCATCAACTGTCTCCGTGCACTTGTCCACCGTGCACATCATAGCAGGAGTAGTTGACGCGGACATGTGGTGATCCATATTCGGCATCAGTGCCATTGGCCATGTGACCATTACGAACATGGCCAAGCCCATAGAGAGATGTGAAAGATCCGAGCCTATGCACAGCGCTTTGCCGGTTGGGAAATCGTGAACGAGTTCGCGGGTGTAATAACAAGCGAAAAAGGCCCAGAGCGCCTGCTGCGCGAAGAGAAACAATGGCGCCCACAAGGAGCCCAGATCAAGCGGATGAAACATAAGGGCCATGCCGGCAAGCATTCCCACGTGAGCCCAGTCCCACCAGGGTTTCCAGTCTTTGCTTAGCGCTGCTACCTTTTTGCCCCAGGTAAGCGCGCGGATTGTGAAAATCACGGCGCCTATGCCCAATATCCAAGTCCAGGCTGTGCCTGGGATCGGCAGAACTGTCGGTGCGAGCATTGATGCCATCGACAGCATGCAAACACCGTGTCCGATTTCGTTTTGCCAATCGGTGTAGTCGTAGATCGACCTTACTGTTTGCGGGCGCAGGAACCGGTACATGTAGAAGACAAATCCGGCGAAGAATAAAGCGGCCAAAGTATTGAGCATCCATTGCGGTGCCATAAATGAAGAGCAACAATCCATGTTAGTTACCTCGCTGCGCTGAGAATGGTTTGTGGTAGATAAAGTGTGTGTTTGCGAATGTATTTGTTGACGGCTGCCGGTACGTAATATTC
>JAKFVJ010000362.1 GCA_021732245.1 Candidatus Obscuribacterales bacterium
ACCTACTACTACAGCCAAAAACTGGAGTACACCCAAAACAAGCTACACAAGCACGAAGCACTGCTACACGAGGTATCTGCCGAACTTGGCACTTACAAAGATCAATATCATGACCTTCTCAGAAGCCTTTCTTGGCGCGTGACAAAACCGCTACGCGAAACAATGGCTCTCGTATCCGGAAGGAATAAGGAGAGTCAACATGTCTAATGATATCCAATTATTCATTCCAACCTATCGGGTAGACGAATGCCTGGCAGAAATTAAGCAGTGCCTCGAACACGGCTGGACAGGTGCTGGTTACAAAACCATCGAGCTCGAGCAAGCCTGGACAAAATATACCGGACTGCCGAACGCTCACTTCGTTGCCTCCGCAACCGCCGGTCTTCACCTGGCAGTGCGCTTGCTGAAAGAACAAGACAATTGGGCAAATGGCGATGAAATCATCAGCACCGCTTTGACATTCGTCTCTTCCAATCACGCAATTCTCTATGAAAACCTCAACGTAGTTTTCGCTGATGTCGATCAATATCTCTGCATGGATCCCAAATCCATCGAAGAGCGCATCACTCCAAAAACTCGCGCCGTACTATTCGTCGGCTTGGGTGGCAATGCCGGTCAACTCCAAGAAGTTGTCCGCCTCTGCAAGAAGCACAACCTCAAGCTTATCCTCGATGCAGCACACATGGCTGGTACCCGCATCAACGGACGCCACGTCGGTCACGAAGCCGACGTAACAGTCTTCAGCTTCCACGCTGTGAAGAATTTGCCGACCGCAGATGGCGGCATGATCTGCTTCAACGACGATGAGATGGACAAAGAAGTCCGCAAGTGGTCCTGGTTGGGTATCAACAAAGACACCTTCTCGCGCACAGTTTCACAAGGCGCCTACAAATGGCACTATGACGTCGAAGTTGAAGGCTTCAAATACCACGGCAATTCCATCATGGCTAGCCTTGGTCTGGTTGCCCTCAAGTACCTTGACCGCGACAACAGCTACAGACGTCAACTCTGCTCCTGGTACGACGAACTCCTCGGCGATATGTTCGAGCGCGTTCCAGTTGCTCGAGGCTGCGAATCATCGCGTCACCTGTATCAAATCTTGATCGACAATAGAGACGAAGTCATGTTGGCATTGAACGAGCACCAGATTTACCCTGGCGTTCACTACCGCGTCAATACCGCTTACAACATGTACGCGCACATGGTCGATACAGTACCGAAAGCAACCATTGCAAGCGACCGCATCATCTCATTGCCATTGCACATGCAGATGACCCGCCTCGATGTCGAGCGTATTTGCCAAACTCTCAAGAAGATCGTCCAAAGCATGCCCGCCAAAAAGGTTGTCGCCTCTGCTCCCAAAATGCAACCCGTCCTGTAGGGGCGCATTGCATGCGCCCGCTGTCCTCCCGTAGCTAGGTCCTTCATCATGGCAAAGTTCGCCCCAACTCCAATCACCAGTGAACGCCTGCGACTCCGCTTAATCGAGGATTCCGACCTCGCCATGACCCGTGAGTGGCGCAACAAGGACAGAGTCCGCACACGCTTCATCTTCACAGACATACTCGACCCAGAATCACACCAAAAGTGGTTCGCCGATTATCGCAAGAGAAGCAATGACTATCTATATGTCATTGAAGAATTGCAGACTCTGAAGAAACCGGTTGGTCAAATAAGCATCTACAACATCGAGCCTGATAACAAATCCGCTGAATACGGACGCGTCATGATTGGCGAAGAAGATGCGTTGGGGTTGGGCATTGCGGCTGAAGCATCCAGAATGTTGATTGAACACTTCCGCAAAAACTTCCAGATAGATACTTTCCATTTGGAAGTAAAAGCTGACAACGAAAATGCTTATCGCATGTACGAGAAGCTCGGCTTTGAACGCATCGAGCAATCAGGTGATTTAGTCTCGATGGTCCTCAAAGTCCGTGCCGCCGCGAGGAGATAACGTTGTTCGGTCGTTTGACTAAAAGCACATTTCTCTGGTTGATAGTCGGCTTGTTTTTAGTCGACTGTGCGATCAAATACGGCAAGCCTTTGCGCTACATGGAAATGGGCGGATATATACCAGCAGACCAAAATCCGTTGGCTGACAAATTCGATGCGCTTAAGTCCGAAGCGAAAAACACCCAGGTTTTGCTCGTCGGCTCGTCGCTACCAATGTGCGCTGCCGCCTGCGCCGACTACAGAAACGGCAACATATCATTGCCGACCGTTGGCTACGATCTATTTACTTATCCCAAAGCCAAGTATTTTGAAAGCGTCTTGAAAGACATGGTCGGCAAAGACCTGCCGGTATTCAACTATAGCGGCAACGGTTGCATGGTGTCCGATTCGTACATTGTTATTGAGCAAGCATATAAGCACGGCATGAAGCCAAAGGTAGTTGTCCTCGCACTTGCACCACGTGACTTCATCGACAACCTAGCTTGCGCTACTGAAAAGACTTCCTACTACGACTTCTTTGAAAAGCTTGAGAAGAGCAAGGCAAAATTCGACCTTGCCACCTTCAACGCTGAAGAGACTTTCAACAAGACTCTTGCCGATGTTTGGTACTACTACAAGCTGAAGCCGGACTACCACAACCTATTTTCCCTGGGCGTCTCCGGAGCACTTCAACGCTCAACGGACTTATACTCCGCAACCCACCGCAATCCACTACAAACCGAATTCACTCAAGTCCGCCTGGCAGCATGGGGTCCGCCTAAGCTCGCCGATATAACCGGCGACGAAGAGAAGAAGAAAAAGGATTTGAAGGTCTACGACACCTCTTACAACCCAATAGACACTAAGCGCTTCGGACGTGAACGTGAGTACCTCTTCAAGACGCTCGCCTTCTGCCGCCAGCACGACATACTTCCAATCGTCGTCAACATGCCGAGAACCAAGCGCAACCAAGCGATACTTCCTGCATGGTTTCAACAGGACTATATGAAAGCCCTAACCGACGCCTCCGCTGAATACGGCTGCCCCTTCTACGACTTAAACACTGACCCCAACTTCACCGAATCCGACTTCCGCGACTCAGTCCACCTCAACGGCGACGGCGGGTTGAAGGTATTCAACGTGTTGACTGCGAAGCTGAGCAAGGACGATCAGTTTTTGACGCAGGTTGATGATAAGAAGCAGTTGTCGCTGAAGTAAGCTGCCTCGGCAATGTTGACTCGCGTGGCATGCACGCTCGCATAACGTAGGGGCGCATTGCATGCGCCCTGATCCTTGATCGACGACACTTTGTCATTCTGAGCAAAGCGAAGAATCTGCCCCGGCGGTTACATGTTCGCATCTATCGAGACGAATGGTGTGAACTTACGGCAGATTCTTCGGCTAAAGCCTCAGAATGACAAAGGGAAGGCGTGACAAGAAAAAGGGGCGCACATAGTGCGCCCCTAAACGATGCGAGCGTGACAACGTCACGCGAGTCAACCATTACTTGGCTGCGTTGTAGTCCTTCACAAACTGCGTGCACATCTCTTTAATAGCTGCGCCAGCATCTTTCTTCGCAACCAACTTACCTACTGCGTAAGTCTCTGCCGAATAAGTAATCGAAGGATTACGTTCCAATTGCGACTTTTGATCAACAGCCAAGCCTACCCAGGCTTGTCCACCCTTACGCTCGTCGATGTACGTCTTAACGAGAGCTTCACCAGACTCAACGGGTTGCTCTACATCCAAGTTAACAGACTTCATCGGCAATTTGGTATCAGCAAGAGTTGCCGCCATTGTCTTGGTATAGGCTTTCGTCGGATCGTAACCGATACCGTATTTGATGGACTTGATTCCCTTGAGGCTGGATTTTTCCCAATCAGCGGCATTCATTTTGCTGTCTGCTGCAAACACCGACAATGAGCTCAAAGAACCAACGACTAGTAAACCAGCAATAACACGATCTAGTTTCATAACGTTCCTTTCAGTTGGTAAGTGACATAGAACGGGCGCATGCAATGCGCCCCTACAAGGACAAAGCTACCTGGACACAGCCATCGCCGTTCCGACGGCTGCCTTCACTGACTTGATGATGTGTTCTACTTCATCATCGGTCAATGACATGAAAATTGGGAGGAAAAGGGATCTATCTGAAACACTTTCCGTGTGCGGAAGAGTCGCGCCATTAAAGTACACGGGCTCTTTGTGAATTGGTGGAATTCCTCGACGAGTAGCAATTCCTTGCTCTTGCATGTACGCCATCACCTTGTTTCTGTCCTCAGTTGTTCCCTTCGCTAAGCGAATCGGATACGACTGGTAGTTCCAACGAGTCACATATGACGGCGGAGTAATTATTTCCAGTCCCTCAATTTGACTAAACGCCTTGTTATATCTATCGCCAATTTCCAGGCGGCGAGCAATCAACTTCTCGATAATATCCATCTGCTTCACGCCCAAGGCAGCCTGGATATCCGTCATACGATAATTGTAACCAACTACGTCATACGACTCATAAGCTGTACTTCCCGACTTGTGTCTGGCATAATCCGATATTGACGCACCGTGTGCGCGCAGGATTTTTGCCATCTCGGCTAGCTTCTCACTGCCTGTCAGAATCATTCCACCTTCACCACAGCTAATTACTTTGCGTGGGTGAAAGCTCAATGAATTCGTAAATCCGGAACTACCAATCGGCTGATTCTTATAGAAAGAACCCAATGCACAGGCAGAGTCTTCAAGCAACGTAAGCCCACTAGATTCAGCAATTTTCTTAAACGCGTCAATGTCTGCCGGAATACCAATTTGGTGAACGATAAGAATGCCCTTCAGCTTCTTGCCGGTCTTCTTATTCACCATGTCGGCTGTGTAATTGGCAGCGATGAATTCCTCTGTTGCCACCGGACAAATATTTAGTGTCTTAGCATCAATATCGACAAACTGCGGCTCAGCACCTGCATGACGAACTCCATTGGCGCTAGCCACGAAACTATACGACGGACAGATAACCTCGTCGCCAGCACCTATTCCATGAATCAACATGGAAAGATGCAGCGCTGTCGTACACGACGTCGTCGCCACGGCGTACTTTGCGCCTGAATACTTAGCGACGGTATTCTCGAACTTCTCAACAAGCGGTCCTTGTGACACCCAACCAGACTCAAGCGCCTGCGCAATAAGCGCCGGTTCTTCGCCAGTAAAATACGGCTTAGCTATGGGGATGTTGTAAGAGCTTCTTGCTTCCATTTATCTATATCCTGTTCTATATTGCGAATAACTTTCCCAGGGACTCCAACCACCAACGAATACGGTGGCACTTTGGTACCTTCTAAAACAACGGCTCCCGCCCCGATAATGCTGTGATGCCCAATATGGCAGCCCATCAATATCGTGGCATTCTCGCCGACGAATACATAGTCTTCAACAACCGTCGGTGCGCGATCAACCACGTTGTGCGCACGCTCGGTTACGCAACGCTTCACCGTATTGTGCGTCAAGATGGCAGCACCCGTCGAGACATTTACACCTTTACCGATTGTCAATCCGCCTTGACCATCAATTAGAGTAAAAGCACCAATCCAAGTGCCTTCTCCAATTTCCGGTTCACCGGTTATCCAACAATGGCGATTGTATGGATTCTCCGGCAAACCATCAATGTCTGGTTGCGGCAAATATCTCGGCATTATCCACGTTCCAATTTTTTGTAGTCATTTCGTTCAGCAGTTTGGCAGCATCCAAATTCTGCTTCTTCAGCCAGTCAATGTACAGCTGAAGACCTTTATCGATATCAATGTCAGCTTTGTAGCCGATCAACTTCGTCGCTTTGCTTGGATCTGCAAAGTGTCTAATCACATCGCCTGGTCTTGTTGGTTGATATTGAATCTCGAGGTTTTCTTTGCCCAAAAGTTTCAATAGTCGCTCGGCAATTTCTTTGATAGTTACTTCCTGCCCGCGCGCGATATTGACTGTTTGCCCAATCAAATTATCAGCAGTGCCGGCAGTAATAATCCCTTTGACCGTATCGGTGACAAAAGTAAAGTCGCGCGTTTGCGAACCATCACCAAAGATAATTGGTGGTAAGTCATTCATTATGCGAATAGCAAAACGTGGAATTACTTCCCCGCTTGCACCTTCATGATGCTCGCGATAACCATAAGTATTAAACGGACGGACAATTACAGTCGGCAATCCCCACGTAGTGTGAAATGCCTGCGTATACAACTCACCAGCTAATTTACTTGCACCGTAAGTTGTCGTCGGCTCCAGGGGATGATCTTCGCTCATCGGCGCAGTCTTGGCTGTTCCATAGACTTCAGACGATGAGCAATAAACGAATCTGGAAATACGGCGACTGCTCGCACCTTGATTAACCATGCGCGTAGCTTCCAACAAATTCAAAGTCCCCGTCGCATTTACTTCGTGAACCAAATGAGGACGGTCGAAGCAAACACGCAAGCATTGAACTGCCATGTGGAAAATCACGTCTGATTCTTTAACCAGCTTGCGAACCAATAACGCGTCTAAGATCGATCCTTTGACGATATGAACTTTGCCGCTTTGTTTCACACCGGCAAGATTCGCATCCTTACCAGTAGAGAAATCATCTACCACAATGACTTCAGCACCTCTGGCGACTAATTCATCGACCAAATTACTGCCAATGAATCCGGCGCCGCCGGTGACCAATACTCGCTTATCTTTTAGGTCCATAGGGGTTCCGGAATCCTTTCTTAATCAGCGTGCTTCTGAACGATTTCTATGACGCGGTCTTGCTGGGATGGGGTTAATTCCGCGTACATCGGCAGACTCAAGATTTTGCCGGCAAGTCTTTCCGTGACAGGGAAGTCGCCTGCTCTGTGACCCATGAATCTATATGCTTCTTGCAAGTGAATTGGAATCGGGTAGTGAATTCCGCTCTGAATATTTGCTTCAGACAATGCTTTCTGTACAGCAGCACGATTGTCGACTTGGATAACATACAAGTGAAACACCGAGCGGCAGTTGCCGGAAATTTCCGGGGTTACGACAGCGGCTTCTTGCAGCTTCTCTGTGTAATACGCGGCATTTCTTCTTCTGGCATCGTTCCAAGCAGGCAAATGCTTCAACTTAACGTTGAGGATTGCAGCTTGAATTGTGTCAAGACGGAAATTGTGACCAATAATTCTATGTTCGTACTTCTTGCTGGATCCATGATCACGCAAGAGTCTGACTTTTTCGGCAATCTCCGGATTGTTGGTGACGATTGCACCAGCGTCCCCTGCAGCCCCCAAGTTTTTGCCTGGGTAGAAGCTGAAAGCAGCCACATCCCCGTATGTACCGACAGGCTTGCCGCCGTAGGTAGCGCCGTGAGCTTGGCACGCATCTTCAATAACTTTGATGCCGTATTTCTTGGCGATCTCCATGATTGGACCCATGTCGGCCGGCTGACCATAAAGATGCACTGGAATAATTGCCTTAGTGCGGCGAGTAATCGCTGCTTCCAATTTAGCGACATCGATGTTGTATGTCTCAAAATCAACATCAACAAATCTTGGTGTTGCGCCAACAAAGGAAATTGCTTCAGCGGTTGCTATAAAGGAATTCGGCTGGGTGATAACTTCATCTCCCGGTCCAACTCCACAAGCCAACAATGCTAGGTGCAACGCAGCTGTTCCTGAATGCACCGAAACACAGTACTTAGCTCTGCAGAACTCGGCATATGACTTTTCAAATTCACCAACAGCCGGTCCCATGATGAAACCACCACTAGCTAAGATTGGCTTGATGGCAGCATCAACATCGGCTGCAACGCTCTCCATCTGGGTTTTAAGATCCACAAATGGGATCAACGAATTTGCAATACTAGTGGTCATTTAGAGTTCCTTTTCTTCTTACTTAACTGATTTCAATAACGCTTTAGCCGGGTTGCCCACAACTACAGCGCCTGCCGGGACATCTTTGGTGACTACTGCGCCGGCGCCTATCATCGCCTTTTCGCCGATTGTCACGTTACACATGATTACCGCGCCTGAGCCAATCGAAGCACCACGCTTGATGAGCGTCGGACTTACAGTCCAGTCTGCTTCGGTTTGCAACGCGCCGCCTTCGGCTGTTGCACGCGGAAATTCATCGTTGATGAAGACAACACCATGACCAACGAAGACTTCATCTTCAATGGTCACGCCTTCACAAATAAAAGTATGGCTGGAGATTTTGCAGCGGTCGCCAATCTTTGAATTCTTTTGTATTTCGACGAAAGTCCCAACTTTACTGTCGGCACCGATTTCGCAACCATAGAGATTGACGAAGTCGTATATCTTCGTGCCTTCGCCTACTTTTACATCAGGGCTAATCTTCTGCAGTGGACCAGCTTTGTACATCTCTACTTCACACCAACCTTAGGAAGTTCCTGGGGTTGCTTTGTAGCCAGAGATGCATTTGCCGATTCCAAAATTTGTACAACTCTCAAGCCGGCATAGCCGTCTGTTAGAGGTTTAGTGCCGTTGAGAACACAATCAACAAAGTGTGCAACTTCAATCTTCAGCGCTTCGCTCAGATCCAAGTTTGGTGCAAACATATCGCCCACACGATACTGAATGAGGTTTTGATATCTTTGCTCTTCGGTCTCTGGGTTGTTGACCGTAATACCCTTGTCATAAACGCGAACTTTTTCCATCGGCGTCATGTCATCGTAAACAATCATTTGGTTGGTGCCGCCGATAAGCACTTGTCTTATCTTCACTGGCGACAACCAGCTTACATGGAAGTGAGCAATGAGGTTGTTGTCGAAGGTCAAAGTAATGTAAGCAATGTCTTCAATGCCGCTTGCTGTGTGACTGACGCCTGTAGCGTGCACAGTCAATGGCGTACGATCGAGGAGATAGTCCATGACGGACAAGTCATGCGGAGCCAAATCCCAAATGACGTTGATGTCGCTTTGGAAGAGTCCTAAGTTGATACGGACAGAATCGAAATAAAGCAATTCGCCGAGCTTACCGCTGTTTATTTCTTGCTTGATGCGACGCACCGCACCGTGATAAACAAATGTGTGATCAACCATCAATACCAAATTGCGCTCTTCAGCCATGGCGATGAGTTCACGACATTGCTGTGACGTCATACACATTGGCTTTTCAACCAACACATGCTTATTCGCTTCCAAAGCTTTGCGTGCCAGCGGATAGTGAGTGTGTACAGGAGTGGCGATGACAATTGCATCCACTTCCGGGTCTTTTAGCATTTTCTCATAGTCAGTCGTCGGCTTAACGCTTGGATAACGCTTATGCATTCGCACGAGCTTATCTAAATCTAAATCACAGACATAACGGACTTCAACCTGATTGTTTTCGTAAAAATTACGAATCAGGTTTGGCCCCCAGTAGCCACATCCAACTACGCCTATACGCACAATTTGCTGGTTTGTATCCACGCCTAATTACCCCTTGACAGCCACCTCGGCCGACCTGGTTTACGGCAGAAATAATCGCATAAATCAAGTATTTAAACAAGGCAGAATAATCACATTTTCAATGGTTACCAAGTGCATTTTGGTTGTGAAAATTAACCTTTACGCTCGAGTAGATAATTAGTAGAAAAGCGGTAGAATTACTGCCGATAAAATTGATGTCTTTAAGGCCTGTTGGCGAGCGCAGAGGATTCAAGCAATAGTTACTGCTCCGACCGTATCAATTTGTCTTCCGGTTTACAACGGTGAGCGTTATCTTACGCAAGCCATTGAAAGTATTTTGTCGCAAACTTTTGCTGACTTTGAGTTGCTGATTGCAGACGATCAATCAACAGACTTATCCGCAGATATTATTTCGCGCTATCAAGCACAAGATAGCCGAATCATTGCTTGGCGAAATCAAGACAGAAAAGGACTATTTGCCAATTACAACGAGTGTATATCTCGCGCCTCCGGTCGTTACATAAAGCCTTTTGCTCAAGACGATCTCCTAGACCCGACAGCACTTGAAAAAATGGTCGGACTGCTTAACGAAAACAACGACGTAGCTCTGGTTAGTTGCGCCAAGCGCTGGATCGACGACTCAGGAACAACCATTCAAGAAGTCACGCAATTCCCTGAAGATAGAATCATTGGCTGGAGAGACATTATTGAGTTCAATCTAATTCGTCTTACGAATTGGGTCGGCGAACCTGCAACTGTGATGTTCCGCCGAGAATTCATGGGTAGCGGATTTGATACTCGCTTTTTTCATTATGGTGACATCGAGTATTGGTTCCGGATTATTGGTAATCGCAATTTTGGCTTCATCAGTGATACGTTGTGTAGCTTCCGCAGACACACGGATAGCGCCACGTCTAAAAATCTCTCGGGACTCTTAACTGTTCTCGATGTTTTGCACATTTCAAATCGCTATGCAAATGTCCTAAGAGAATTCGGAGAAACACCAGAGCATACGGACAGAAGAATCATCGAACTTCTCGCCATGCAACTCGATCACCTCGTGAGAGTGGAAAACCTGACTATACACGGCGTGCTGAATGTCCCAATACCAGCGAGCATCCACCGCAGTACTCGCCTATTTGGCGATCCACGAGAAAAACTATACTGGACGCTACGAGAGCTTACTCAGGTCTTAGCAGAAATTGATGACCTAAAATGTGGTCGCGAAGCTGAAAGAAAGCATCTGCAAAATCAGATAGACGATCTTGTCCAAAGCACTTCCTGGAAAATTACTGGTCCGATGCGCTTTATGTTAAGGACGGGAACAAAACGTACCCAAACGGACAGACGAACAGATTTTGAATTCGATGGATCAGTCTATTCTCAACCGATCAGGCGAAACAAAGATCTTTCAGGATTTGATATGGCTGCTGAAATGGCAGGCAACTATTTAAGTCAAAAAATAGAAGAGCTAACCGCTCTCAGGCAACACTGGAAACAAGAACGTCTGCACTTAGAACGTACATTACAGGAACACAAAACCAGCGCTTCGTGGGTACTTAGTGCACCACTGCGACATCTTTCAAAACACTTAGGAGCCTAGAATTATGGTACAGGAATTGGTAGCCGAAGAGACATCTCGATATCACACGGAAGTTGGTTTACTTGATGAGACGAGTCATTATGGTCGTTTGGCTCTATTGGTTGGACACAACAAGCAAGTCCTAGAGTTAGGTTGCAGCACCGGCTATTTCTCAAATGCTTTGACGAAACAATTTGGCTGCACTGTGACCGGAGTCGAAATCGACAAGGGCGCAGCCCAAGAAGCCTCTAAAGTTTGTCAGCGCGTTATCTGCGGAGACCTCGACAAGCCGGAATTATTGTCTGTCTTGCACGACAGCAGTTTTGATGTTGTTGTTCTGTCAGATGTACTTGAACATTTGCGGGATCCACATGGTTTGCTAATGGAAATTAAGCGCTTGCTAAAGCCATCAGGCTATATTGTTGCTTCGATTCCTCACGTCGGACATGGAAGCATTAGACTCTCGCTTCTGTCGGGACAATTCCCCTATCGTCGAATGGGACTTCTCGACGATACACACTTGAAATTCTTCGATCGTATTGAGTTGGAAAATTTGTTCCATCAATCCGGCTATGAGCTAAGCGAAGTTAATAGAAATCGCTGGTCAATATTTGACAGTGAAGTCGGCAGTCGAGTTGGTTATGTTCCCAAAGCTGTAAGTGATTTATTAAAGTCAGATGCCGAGTCGGATACGTATCAATTCATCGTCAAGGCTAGTGTTCGCAAGCAACCGGCAAACTTGAAGGGGAGTCTTGATTTTGTTATTTTTGAAACAGCTAACCAGCCGTTGAATGATCGCGTGAAAAACTATCTGAGTCAGTTAAATTTAGCCGGTCTCAATACTAAATATCACGCAGTACGAGCAAATGGACAGGTAGAGACTTTTATCGAACTCCCGTTAGAACAATTTGAGTTCGGAAACCACGACTTTAGGACCTTCCGCTATACCTTTGCAGGAGATGGTGACTTTTCGCCGGAATCGGCTGGCACTCGCCCCTCATTCCATCTAAACAAAGGACAAATTCTCAATCAGCTGAAGTCCAACCTAACAGGCGATTATGTCTTCATCACCGACACTCAACACTTGCCGACAATCGACTGCATTGAGGAGTTGGTTATATTTGCAAACGCCAACGTACCCGGTGTTATTGCTGCGACTCCCGAGGTTTACCTGACTGGTTCACCCTATAAAAAGTCAGCTGGTGTTATTTCCTGGAGTCCTTTTGAGTGTACATTGATGTCGCGCAGCATCCTTGAGACAGCAGTGGATGCAACCTTGTCTTCGCCGGCGCAGGAAGCTGATTTTTGTTGGCAATTGGCACAAAAAGGTCTTGATACAGTCCAAGTACCGTCAGCCAAATCGTTCTCGTTCGGGCTGAGAACAAATGACAACCAGGCTCGAGAATTGCTCGATGCTATTCGTTTGCGTTTGCAATGGAAATCAAACCGAGCGGCAATCGGTTTCATCAAAAACAATATCGTTGCAAACCAGAGCCTAAGCCTTTCGCAAAAAGCTTCGTTGCTCATGCAAATTGCCTTATCAGCACCAGTTTGGTTAGCCGGACAGCGGACAATCAAAGTTCCAGGTAAAATTGGATTCTACGGCCCTGGAAGCGTGTACTGTGGCAATTCCCCTCAAGCACAATAAAAAGCAATTCTGCGCGGCGCTAGCCTTAGCGTATGGGCTTGTCTGCACCGGTATCGCGCTAGCTGCGGATGCAACTCCGGCGGAAAGGAAGCCTGAAGTCATTCGTGTCAATGAGACGCGGACTAACTTGCTGCTATTTCCTACTGGCGACGAAGTACTCTTAGATAGGCTAAGTCCATACACGTCCGAAGTTTTTGCGGCAGGCTCCGCCGGTACGGTGTTGAGCATTGTCAACAACAGATTTGTCTTTCACACGGGACGATTATTCTTCAACTCCGGCAAAAATAGTCTCACTATTGGTACTCGACTTGCCAATATTCGCCTGCCTGCTGAGACAACTGTCATTCTGGAAGCGCA
>JAKFVJ010000359.1 GCA_021732245.1 Candidatus Obscuribacterales bacterium
TATTAATAGCCTGACAACTAGAGCGGGGGACTATGCACCTAAAAGATGCTACGATTCGCTATTGATTTCCGGCTTGTGGAGTGGACTGTTGAGTCTCACCTATTTAGGTCACAGCGCGTTCAAGTTTGATCTTCCTGGACTCTGTCTTTATGTAGATCCATATTTCAAGCAACCAGTGGATTGGCACAGGCTTGAAAAGGGGCAGCTTGTTCTCTTTACGCACGGTCATTTTGATCATGGCGTAAGGATGACGCCAAAGCTTTACGAAGCTTGGAAATGCAAATTTGCCGGACCGAGCAAGCTCATCAAGTGGTTGCAAAAAAGATACAAGAAACGCGTGCCGGCAAGTGCATTCATCGAGATTGACCACGGCGAGAGCATTGAATTTAACGGCGTGGAAATTAAGGCAATTCCTGCTCACCATCCAATGACTAGGCTTGGCAAGATTAGTAAGGGTATTTTCTTCTTGGTTGCGCGAGCGTCCGCTCCTGGCAATCCAGTAAACGGCTACTACTTCAATGGCTTCTATCACTCCGGTGACACTCTATATACGGACGTAATTGCCAAAAGCCTCAAGGGCAACAAAGTTCACACTGCTTGTTTACCTATCGGTGGTCGCTATAAGGTTGCTTCACCACAAGAGGCTTTGAGAATCGCAGAAGAAATTGGCGCAAAACGCTTGGTGCCAATGCACTGGCAGGCGCTTTACGAGCAGTTTCCATTCAGATATCAGCCGTCGCATTTATTAAAGCTGGCGAAGACTCAGGAGACTCGCGTTAAGGTCAAAGCGTTGGCAATAGGCGAGGAGCTTGACGACGGATAATATAAAACTTTTGTATAAGTTTAAGAATGCATCAAATGTTCGTTGGCATGATGGAATCAGGCATAAGATGTTCATAGCTCCAAGTAAAAACCGGAGCGTTACGAGTACGGGACCGACGAATCAGCCGAACTAAGCGAAGGTGAAGACTTGTCTGAACCGGAGCGTTATAAAGGGAGTACATACACAAATGGGTAAGTCAGTAGGAATCGACTTGGGCACCACCAACTCTGTGGTCGCTGTGATGGAAGGCGGACAGCCTACCGTTATTCCTAACGCTGAAGGCGGACGGACAACTCCATCGGTCGTGGCATTTACGAAGTCAGGCGAGCGCCTGGTTGGTCAATTGGCTCGTCGTCAGGCTGTGCTCAATCCGGAGAACACCGTTTATTCCATTAAGCGTTTCATCGGCAGACGCTTCAACGAAGTTGAATCAGAGCGCTCCATCGTTTCCTACAAAGTGAAAGAAGGCGGCGACGGCGGCTGTAAGGTTTTAATTCAAGGCAAGGATTACACGCCGGAAGAAATCTCGGCAATGATCTTGCGCAAACTCAAAGAAGACGCCGAAAAATATCTCGGTGAAAAAGTATCTTCAGCAGTAATCACAGTTCCTGCTTACTTCAATGACTCACAGCGTCAATCAACAAAAAACGCCGGCACAATTGCCGGACTTGAAGTTCTGCGTATTATCAACGAGCCTACGGCAGCAGCGCTTGCTTATGGTCTCGATAAAAAAGAAAACGAAACCATTCTTGTATTCGACTTGGGTGGTGGCACATTCGACGTTTCGGTTTTGGATGTGGGCGACGGAGTTTTTGAAGTTAAATCCACTTCCGGCGATACACACTTGGGTGGTGACGACTTTGACCATTGCATCGTTGACTGGGTTGCCGATGAGTTCTTGAAGCTGGAAGGCATTGACTTGAGAAAAGATCGTCAAGCTTTGCAGCGTCTGACAGAAGCTGCTGAAAAAGCCAAGATCGAACTTTCATCAGTTACCGAAACAAACATCTCCTTGCCGTTTATTACCGCTGATGCCAGTGGTCCTAAGCACTTGGACATCAAGTTGAGCCGCGCAAGATTCAATGAATTAACCAGACATTTGGTTGAGCGTTGCCGCGCCCCTATGGAACAAGCTTTGAGAGATGCGAAGTTGACCTACGAACAACTCGATGAGGTTGTACTCGTTGGTGGCTCTACTCGTATTCCAGCCGTACAGGAATTAGTTAAGAGCTTGACCGGTGGCAAAGAGCCTAACCAGAGCGTTAACCCGGATGAAGTGGTGGCAGTTGGTGCTGCAATTCAAGCCGGTGTGCTTGGTGGTGAAGTTAAGGGTGTTGTACTTCTCGACGTAACACCGCTTTCACTTGGTATTGAAACAATGGGTGGCGTCTTCACCAAATTGGTAGAGCGCAACACAACCATTCCGACAAGAAAGTCAGAGATCTTCTCTACTGCTGAAGATAGCCAGACAGCCGTGGATATTTATGTATTCCAGGGTGAGCGTCCAATGGCACGCGACAACAAGCTGCTCGGTAACTTCCGCCTAGATGGTATCCCAGCATCCCCACGTGGCGTACCGAAAGTCGAAGTTACATTTGATATCGATGCCAACGGCATTCTCAACGTGACGGCACGTGATCAATCTACCGGTAAGGAACAGAAAATCACAATTACCGCCAGCACCAACTTGTCCAGTGATGATGTTGATCGTTTGGTCAGAGAAGCTGAATCGCATGCCGAAGAAGACAAGCATCGCAAGGAAGAGGCAGATGTACGCAACGAAGCCGACAGCATGTGTTATGCAGTTGAGCGTCAAATCAACGAGCTTGGTGAACGTGTAACAAGCGGTGAGAAGGCTCGCGCTGAAATGCTCGTCACCGAACTCAGACAGAAGCTCAATGAAAATGCTGATCACGACACCATCAAAAACTTGATGAATGATCTTAGAGGTCAGATGGTTGTTATTCAGCAGTCAGCTGCGGCTGCCGGTTCACCAGTTGGTGCCGGTGCTACATCTGGTGGCGCTGAAAGCGGCGGTTTTGATGGCGGCGGTAATAGTGGCTCTGGTTCTTCGTCAAGCGGCGATGATGTAGTTGATGCTGAATTCCGCTCATCAGACGAATAACAGTCAGGGAAAACCATCTTAAATTAACGCAGCAAAAGTGCTATCTTGGGATAGGGCCTAGTTAAGCGGAGTTGATGTTGGTATGCCCAAAATTAAACTTGCCGAACTTGTAGTTGGTAGTCTATTAGGTTTTGGACTAATGTCCTTGCCGGCGGCGTTAGCCGAAGAGTCTGCTCAGGCTATGCTTGGCAAAATAAGCTCTTACGAGAACCGCTTTTTCTTTCATCAATATCCAAGTGATCCAGGTGATAAGCGTCTGCAAAGACTTGAATTGCTTATCTTTGGTACCACACAAGAAGGTAGCATTGAGGAAAGACTGGCTCGACTAAGCAAAGCAATTGTTGAGCGCGATAGTCAATCAAGTGCAAAAACCATTCCAGCCAAGCCTGAGACACCAGCTCCCCCGGCTGCGGAAAAGGAGCCAGCGGTTAATAAGTCGTCTGACCAATATCCAATTCTCAACACATTAGAGTGGAGAGTTTTGAGAAAGACGTATCCTGGTGAATCTCTGGACGAGAGACTGGCTCGCATTGAGACTAAAATATTTGGTCAACCGAGTCCTGCAATTTCTTATTTTGATCGCGTTGATAGATTGAAAAAGACTTTGGGTATTGGCTCTGTCACGGAAATTCCCAAAGGTCGCATGGGTCCGACTTCAAAGGCTAGACCAGGCAGTCAGTGGGGCGAGGGCAATTTCAATCTTCCGCCGACTCAAACTGTGCCGAACATAGTTCCAGGCTTTCCGGAATTTGGTTCAAACAACGATATCTTTGGACCTTTGTCGGACATTATGCGCCAGATGCAAAAACAAATGAGTGATTTGTCGAAATTGCCTCCCGGCACCTATGAACTTGATCCGCAAACAGGCGAGTTTATAGAGAAGGATACTGGTAAACGTACGCAGCCATCGACGCCTTTTGTGACGCCGAAGTTCACGGAACCAAGGCAGACAACACCAACGCCTCCGCCTTACAACGATCCGAATTCGATTTAGTCTGCTAATGGTTTATCGCTTAATTCGATGAGACAGTCTTTGTCGACTTGATACGTGTTATTGCAGAATTCGCAGCGTCCTTCGGCTTGTCCATCTTCGTTGGCCATGGAAAGCAGTGAGTCTTTATCTAGGACTTTCAGTGCTTCAACAAAACGTGCTTTTGAGCACTTGCATTGGAAACTCAGTGGCAGTACTTCGGTAATTGGGCGGACATCAAATCCTTGCAAAATTCTAGAGAGGATTTCTTCAATTCCCATTCCTTGTCTCATGAGAAATGTGAATGTGCCGAAAGTACTTACGTTGTTTTCTAACTGGCATACGGTGTCTTCGTTGGCGTCAGGTAGTAATTGAACGATTAGTCCACCGGCTGCCTCAACGCCTTCGCTTGTAATATGCGTGCCAATAATTACTATCGAACCAGTTTGTTCCGAATCTACAAGATAGCGATTTATGTCTTCTGCAATTTCGCCGGTTTCTAATTCGACGGTCGATTGGTGCGGCATGCCAAAGCCACGGTCAATTATTACGTGCAGGTAGCCTGTGTTGCCTACAGCAGTCCCAACATCAAAATTCCCCAGGGAGTTTAAGGGTAACTCAACCTGGGGATTTTCTACGTAGCCTCTAACGGTGCCTTTGGGATTTGCGTCAACCATTACCGCTCCCAAGGGCCCATTGCCCTGGAATTTTAACGCTACCTGTCCCTGTTTAGTGACAAATGAAGCCAGCAACGACGCGCCTGTCATTGCCCGTCCAAGAGCGGCAGTAGCTGTGAAAGAGAGGTTGTGACGCTTGCGGGCTTCGGCTACGAGATTTGTGGTCGTGGCAATGACGGCTCGGATAGTTCCATCGGAAGATATTGCTTTTAAAATGCCGTCTTGCATCATCGTAACAGCCTCTTATTTTTCATTTTAACAGCTTCCCAAGTGCAATCAAGCGGATTTAATAGGGTTTGTCGCTGTGATTACTCTTGGTAGTCCGTTCATATCTTTGTGGATCTGAACTTGACGCCAGCCGGACTCTTCGAACAGTTGAGCGAGCGCTGTTTCCTGATCATCTCCAAATTCAAGCACGATTTGACCGTTAGTCTTGAGGTGGAGAGGTGCAATTTTTACAAAACTACGGTAGAAGCTAAGTCCATCAGGATCGTCGCCGAACAACGCGAGTTCTGGTTCGAAGTCAATAACCTCCGGAGCGAGAGAACCTTTCTTGCTTCTGGGAATGTACGGTGGATTGGAAACAATAGCGTCTAAATCTGTCGGCAAATTGTCCTGCCAGTTGCCTAATGTCAGAGTTAGTCTATCAATGACACCATTCTGCATTGCGTTGAGCTTACTTAACTCTATTGCTTCGTGTGAAAGATCCAGCGCTGTCACTTGCGCGTGGGACAATTCGGTAAGCAAAGATATTGAGATGGCGCCCGAGCCCACACCAATTTCGGCGATGACAGCTGATTCAATGTCTTTTAATAACTCAAGAGCATGGGTAACTACTGTTTCAGTGTCAGAGCGCGGAATGAACACACCAGGCGCTACGGTCAATTTTGTATTCATGAAGTGTGTGTATCCCAAGCAATATTGCAATGGCATTCTTTGTTGGCGTTTTTCTACAATTTCTGCAAGTCGCTCGGACTCTACTTGGGACAAAAGTCTATTTTCCTCAAGAAGCTGCTCTGCTTGGGATAGGTCTGTTATGTCGTTGATTATCCAATTTGCTTCGCTTAGGGCTTCGCCGTCAGTCAAACCAATCTGCTTCAGATTAGAAAGCAGTTGCTGTTTAGCCGTCTTAATCGTCAGTTCGGACACTCTTAGGAAATTGCCGATTCCAGCAAGTAGCGCTGGTTGACCAAAATATTTGCTTCGATAATCTTGTCCATGTCACCTTCGATGATTTGATCAAGTCCGAAGTTTTGATTGATGCGGTGATCGGTGACACGATTGTCTTTGTAGTTGTAAGTGCGAATCTTTTCTGAACGATCGCCTGTGCCCACTTGTGCGCGCTTCTCGTCGCTCAAGGCTTTTTGTTGGGCTTCCAATTCCATCTGATAGAGTTTGGCTCGTAGAATTTGCTTGGCGCGCTCTTTGTTTTGCAATTGACTGCGTTCTTCGGAGCAGGCGACCATCAATCCCGATGGTTTGTGAACGATGCGCACCGCTGTTTCTACTTTGTTGACGTTTTGTCCGCCGGCGCCGCCTGAACGCATAGTGGATATATCCAGATCGTTTTCGTTCAGTTGAACATCTACTTCGTCAGCTTCCGGCATAACTGCAACAGTTGCTGTTGATGTGTGGACGCGACCGGAGGCTTCTGTAGCCGGTACGCGCTGCACGCGGTGAACGCCTGACTCGTATTTCAGTCGGCTGTAAACATCGGCGCCACGGATGTTGAGAATGACTTCTTTGTAGCCGCCCATGTCAGCGGCGTTGGCGCTGGCCATTTCTGTTTGCCAGCCGCGCTTGTCTGCGTACTTGAGATAAAGACGCAGTAAGTCGCCGGCAAATATAGAGGCTTCGTCGCCACCTGCGCCGGCACGAATTTCCATGATGATGTTTTTGTCGTCGTTAGGATCTTTTGGCAGAAGCATGATCTTCAACTTTTCGATCAAGTCATCTTCTTTGTTCTTGAGCATTGCTGATTCTTGCTCAGCGATTTCGCGAATTTCTTTGTCGGATTCGGTACGCAAAATTTCTTGAGCGCCTTCGCGTTCTGCTTGTGTGCTCTTTAATTCATTGAACGCTTCGACAGTCTGTTCAAGTGTGTGACGTGTTTTGGCTAAGCGACGAAACTCATCTGGTCTCGACATGATTGTCGGATCAGCTAATTGCTCTTCAACTTTTTGGAAATCGCGCTCGATTTCTTCGAGCTTTTGAATGAAATGATCCATTTGTAACGCTCTGGTTCCGCTAACGCTACACCTTCGCTTAGCGTTCGCCGCTCCCGCTTCACTGCGACCCGCTCCTCGCGGCTCTTCGCTCAGCTACGAACTACCCATCCTCCGACGTTTTGATACCAAAGAAAAAACTCGGAGAGGGAGGGATTCGAACCCTCGCTGCGCTATTAACACAGACAGTCTTTCCAGGACTGCACGATAGACCACTCCGACACCTCTCCATATTTATACTCCGGTTCAGGCTACGCGTTTTGCAAACGCTTTGCCTTCACCTTCGCTGGCTATCCAGCATTGCCATCTTGCTCGGCTGCGACCGGCGTCGCCGCTCTTGCCTCGCTTCCGGTGCTAGCGCCAGTCTAGCTTCTGTCTATCGTTGCTTCCATGTCGGGGTGAATATTATAGCTTATCAAGTCCCGGGTTTTAGGGCTATTTCTACGCCTTGGAGGAGCAAAGCTGGGCTTTCTTGGCGCCGGCTTTGATGATGGCTAGAAACTACTCGGCGACCAAGCTGGCGCCGCCTACGAGGGCTCCGTCTATGTCGGATTGAGCAAGCTGTTCTTCAATGTTGGAAGCTTTTACGCTGCCGCCGTAGAGTACCGGAATGGTTTCCGGGAATTCTTTAGATTTGAAGAGGTTGCCAATTGTTGTGCGTATTAGCTTGGCAACTCGATTTGCTTCAGCTGATTCGCAAACTTTGCCGGTGCCGATTGCCCAGACTGGCTCGTAAGCTATGACCAAAGTCTTGAGTTCTTCCATTGTCAGATCAGATAAAGCTGCGGCAATCTGTCTTGAGATAACCGAGTCTGCCAAGTTTGATTCGCGCTCGTCTAAAGTTTCGCCAACACAAACAATTGGGATTAGCTTATGTTTAAGAGCGGTTTTTAATTTCAAGTTAACTGTGCCATTGGTTTCGCCAAAGAATTGGCGTCTTTCCGAGTGTCCGATGAGGACGTAAGTCACGCCCAAGTCAGTCAACATGTTGGCAGCAATTTCGCCTGTGAAAGCGCCGGACTCGTGGTGGTCCATGTTTTGTGCGCCAACATCAATGCCTTTGCCGGCAGCGGTTGCCACTGTTGGCAAGCTTGTGAAAGGAGGACAGAGAACAATCTTCGGCAATTCTTTTTCGTTTTTAATTCCCTGCAAGATTGCTTCGGTGAGCTGTTTTGCTTCGCCGGTAGTTTTGTGCATTTTCCAGTTGCCAGCAATAATCGGCAAACGATGAGAATGTGCCACGACGATCTCCTTTTGTAATGCTCCGGTTGCGCCCCGAAGACACATTTAGTGTCTTCTCCTTGCTGCACCTTCGCCTGCCTTCCGGCATATCCAAGTTCGCTACGCTAGCGGATTGCTCGATCGCAACCCTTGCTTCGCTTCTTCGCTAGACTGATATTCTAACCGATGTACAATACTTTCGTATGGAAATCAAAGAACAGATCGCAAGTGAAGAGCTGCCAACAAGACTTCCCGAGTGGTTGAAGAAGAACATTCTCAACACCGAGGAAAATCGCGGCGTTCGTAAAATACTCAAAGAACAACGCTTAAACACAATTTGTGAAAGTGGACGTTGCCCAAACAAAGGCGAATGCTGGGCAAGCGGTACGGCAACCTTCATGCTTATGGGTGCAGTGTGCACACGCACTTGCCAATTCTGCGCTGTCAACAAAGGCAAGCCGCAACCATTAGAAGAAGACGAACCAACGCGCGTGGCAATTGCTGCGAAGAACATGAACTTGCGACATGTTGTTCTTACATCAGTTAATCGTGATGAGTTACCTGATCAGGGCGCTAACCACTTCGCAAAAACTATTAGAACTTTGTACGAAACTATTCCTGGTGTTGCAGTTGAAATTCTCACGCCGGATTTTCAGGGACGCAAAGAATGTTTGGAAATTGTGCTTGATGCTAAGCCATCTGTGTTTAATCACAATGTCGAAACTGTGCCACGTCTGTACAGAAAAGTACGTCCTGGTTCCAAGTACGACAGATCGCTTTCCGTTCTCGCAATGTCGAAGGAAATTGATCCCACAATTCCAACTAAATCCGGTCTGATGCTTGGGCTAGGCGAAACTCAAGAAGAAGTTCTGCAAGTTATGGCTGATCTTCGCGCGATAGATTGTGATTTCCTAACACTTGGTCAGTACATGCGCCCGACAAGAGATCAATTGCCCGTGCAGCGTTATGTAACACCGGAAGAATTCGAAGCGCTGGCCGACAAAGCCGAAGCGATGGGCTTTAAGACAGTGCATTCAGGACCATTGGTAAGAAGTTCTTACCACGCTAAGGAAGTCTATCAAGATTCCAAATTGGCTTCGGTGTAATGCTCGACAAGGATACCCTTCAACCTGGCGGTCTCAAGGAAGCACAGCGTTGCTTCCTCGAGAAGAAGTACGATGAGTGCTTTTTCCATCTGAAGGCGCATTGGATTGAGAATTTTGATGATGTGGAGGCCGTCAAGCTCTTTTCGGAGTTGATGAAAGCGCTAGAGCACAAAGATTTGAGCGCTAGCTTCACTTCACTTTGCACTGAAGAAGGCAAGGTCACAGACGATCCGAAGTTGATGTTTGAGACGGGTTATAAGCTAATCGACACCAGGCAATACGAGCTGGCAGCTCTTTTGTTGAAGCGGTGCGCAACAATTGTGCCTGATGATCCGGCGCTAAATTACGAGCTTGGATTTGTGCTGATGTTGCAAAAGAAATTCAGGGAAGCTATTTTCTATCTCGAAAAATCGTTCGCTCACGAGATGACTTTTGATACGGCACTAAATCTAGGCGCGTGCTTTGCGCTTTGTCGAAGAATGAATGACGCTCGCGAATTGCTTGTGCGAATGACTAACCTTGCTGAAACAGAGCAGGAAAAGGCAGCGGTCGTTGAGCATGAGTACATATTGAAACGTTTGGAGCATTTTGCCGGGCAGGCAGACTTAGATGCTCGCGATTGGGCTTATGTGCTGTATGGGTCTGTGCTCTTTGATGCTGAAAGTCGCGATAGTGCGTTGGAAGATTACGGCTCAATAGCTAGAATTTTGACTCAGTTGAAGGATTTCCTAAAACAGTCGTCGGATATTACAGTCGTCGAGTACTTCAATCTGAAAGCACGACCAATTGCTGAATGTTTGGCCAAAATGCTGAATTTGCCGCTGCAAAACTATAAAGGTCCAGGGCAGGGAGAAAAAGCATTGACGGTAATTGCAAATGGAGACGACATAATCGGACCGCACAGGAGTTTTCTGCCGATTTCCGATGAGCGTAGTCTCTTTGTCTATTCCTTGGGGTTTGAGCCGTTGCCATTGATAATGGAATTGGTGGGTAAGCTGCCGGATGTCTTATTGCCTTGGGACAATGACGAACAATTGACCGATTTCAGGGCGAATTCAGAGAAACTTCTCAATGCCGTAGCTAAAATAAATGACGATGTAGCGTCGGCGCAGAAATTGTCCGCGTACTATCAAAAGAAGAATGCTCTTTTGCTATGGAAAAACGCTAAAACTTATTCTGAGAGACCGCAATACACGGCGGAAATACCATGAGCGTGATAGAAAAGATTGCCTACACGGCGTCATGTGTGACGACATTGCCCTTCCTGGAGACAGTGCAACAGCGTAGAAATTCGCCTTCTGGATTGGCGATTTATCTACCGGCAGTTGGATTGATAATTGGTGGCATTCTGGCTGCAATGTCTTGGATGCTTTCAGCACTGCATGTTAATCAAATGTTGTCCGGAGTTATTCTTGCGATAACGTGGCTTGTTGTAACGGGTGGCATTCATCTCGACGGATTGATGGATACAGCCGATGGCATCTTCTCGCATCAGAGTCGAGAGCGAATGCTGGAAATCATGAAAGACAGCAGAGTGGGAAACTTCGGTGTGATGTCCGGGTTTGTTGTTCTTATTCTTAAATGTGCTTGCTTGGCGGTGATTCCGAAAACTCTTTTGCCTATAGTCTTGTTGCTTTCGCCGGTTTGGTCGCGTTGGTGTGAAGTATTGGCGATTGGCGGCTATCCGTATTTGAGGACGGAAGGGCTGGGCAAGGTTTGGCATGATACAACCAAGTCGAGTGATGTGCTTCTAGCTTTATTCGTGCCTTTTGTTGTCACCGCCGCGTTATTTATGTCGGGCTTTTCGGGCGCGTTAATTTTGGCTGCAGCAACGGTTGTTGTTGGATGGGCTAGTGCTTATGTCTTGAACAAGAAACTTGCCGGGCATACAGGTGATACGTACGGTGCGACCGTCGAGCTTTCGGAAGCGCTGGGATTGGTGGTGTTTGTCTTAGCGGTGTCCGTCTAAGTTATTTGGAGCGGGCGCATGCAATGCGCCCCTACGAGAACCAGGGCAAGAACGAGAATCAGGGCAAGGGCAAGTTTCGCTCAGAATGACGTTCCAGGAGTTTTTAGGAAAGAGGGCGTATTGTCTTTTTCGTTTGGAATTAGTCCGGGAATGTTGTCCGGATTGGCGGGATTTGGCAGGTTGGGATCAAGTCCTGGTAGAACAATTGGGTTGTCCCCGGCTGCTTTTGCTTTAGCTGCTTCGGCTTCGCGGCGTGCGCGCTCGGCGTCGACTTTGCTTTGCCAGTCTTGAACTTGTTGATCGTAGCTTGCCTGATCTTCCTTGATTTGTTGCATCAATTGCATTTTGCGAATTCGGTAATCGGCAATGTTGGCGATATCCAGTTCGTTGACTTTCTTGGCGCCTTTGGCAATTGCGTTGTAGTCAGCAGCTGATTCAGCATTGTCGAGCGCCTTCTTCAATAGCTGGCGATTTACATCATGCATGTTCAATGACTCGATGCTGTTTAGAAGCACGCACAGACGCACCGGATTGTCTTCTTGTGTTATGAGATTTGCGATGGACTTGTGTGCCAGTTTTTCCATGCCCATGCTGCGTACTTCTTGCGCGAAGTAAATTGCTTCTTCCGGTGATGTAGTTTGTTGATAGACCTTTTCCATCGCCATTTCAGCAACATCATTGAGTCCTAAATGTTGTGCGTTAACTGCTAAATTTTGTAAATCCGCATCGGCGTTGGTATTGTCGATAAGTGTCTTAATTGCTTGTCTGGTTAATTCAAAGAATTGATACTGTCGTGAAGTCAATGCAACCAACATCAAGTCGTGGCTTGTCTTGCAAAGGCTAAGCGCTTTTCTCACACATTGCCTGCGAACTTCCATCATCGGAAAGCCATAAGTTTGAGTCAGATTGGCCAAATTGAGACATTCATCAACAGTCGTCATGGATTCCAAAACAGATAGAATAAGAGTTCCTGCCAATTGAATCTTGCCCGTTTTCAGCAATTGTTTTATCTGCAATATCTTCGCCTGATTCTCATCAGGTGGAGGCGCAATCGGCTTTGCTTCTTTGAATTTGGCTGCATACGCAGGTGCCAGGCTGCAAATGGGAGCCGACATAATTGCTCCAATCAATAGAGGATAAATGAGTCGAGAGCTTTTCATATGGTGATTAAACCACAACTTTAAAGCGGTGCTGACAACCGCGTCTCGAATTTAATTCAATCAATTGAACTTTTTTACTGTTTTTTCGTCTTTATAAATACAGCGGTACAAGTTTTGTTGGTGCTCGCGCACCTTGACATATTTACAAAATGTATTTACAATGACTATAAGATTCGAGTGGGACGAATTGAAGAATCAGCGAAACATTATCGAGCGAGGACTCGATTTTGCGGATGCGGTTGAAGTCATAACCAATCCAGCATTTATCCAACCAGATAAGCGGAAAGAATATGGCGAGGACAGATTTATTGCTGGTGGACTTTCCCGGGGACGATTTGTGTTCGCTGTCTATACGGTTCGTTCAAGCGAGCTAGTGCGAATCATTTCATTCAGGAAGGCAAATAAGCGCGAGAGAAAGAGATATGAAGAGAAAATCTAGAACAGATTGGAAACGAGTTGACGCTATGACTGATGACGAAATCGATTATAGCGAGATTCCTGAGCTCGACGATGAGTGGTTTGCAAATGCTGTTTGGGGCGTACCGGTCAAGGAAGTAATAACCATTCGGTTTGATAGTGAAGTCCTAGAA
>JAKFVJ010000196.1 GCA_021732245.1 Candidatus Obscuribacterales bacterium
GCGCTGCCACCCGTATTTGCCGTCACTGTCCCAGCCGTTATCTGTATCCGCGTGGCCCCTGCTCCAATATCCCCTGTCCCTGATGTTAAATTGACCGTCGTTGCCGTCAGCCTCACTGCTGCTCCGCTTCTCGTAATTGTCCCTGTGCCGTCTGCAGTTAAATTCATCGTACCGGCCGATGAATTCGCATTATATATAATGCCGCCATTGCTGCCTGTTGCCGTCGTGAGCTGTAAGATGCCTGTTACAGTTGAAGCTCCTAATGTGACACCATCAGCTTCACCAACATATGCGCTTCCACCACTGTTTAAAACCAGCGTCCCTGCCGCTGTCTGCATCGGTGTTGCCAACGATCCCACTTCACCTGTCCCAGCTGTTAAATTAACCGTCCCTGTCGAATTCAAAGTGAAATTACCTGTGCGGCTTACTCCGCCGGCACCGCTTGTCGATAACGTGATACCACCATTTCCGGTTATATTCGCTGCTACCGTTATATTGCTGCCGCTACTTGCCGTTACCGATAACGCACCAGTTCCTGTGTTGACTGCATTTATTTGAATACTTCCTGTCTGTGTTAGCGTTATTCCTCCATTGGCTGTCGTCCCTGTCAATTGCCCGACCGCTGTCGTCAGCGTTGACACCCCGGTTCCTGAATTTATCGTAAGCAAACCGGTTGAACTTATTAGCCCGGCACCCGTCTTTGTGCCTGCCCCAGCTGTGGTCAATGTCACGCCACCGTTCGCCGTCACAGCCCCTGTCACCGAAATATTGCTGCCGCTCACTGCCGACACTGTCAGCGTATTTGCCGAAACAGGACCAGCTAACGTTATTGTTCCTGCCCCTGTCGTCACAAGCGATAGAGTCCCGCCCACAGTTGAGGCGTCAAGACTGACAGCACTGGCTTCGCTGACGTAGGCACTGCCTGTCGTGTTTAAGGTCAAGTTTGCCGCACTGGTAAAAACTGCAGCGCCGGAGGCACCAATATCTCCCGAGCCTGAGGTCAGGTTGACCGCCCCTGACGTCAATGTACCAGCTGAGCGCGTAATTGTCGCGCTGCCTGTAGCGGTCAGAGTAATGCTGCCGGTACTGCCGGTGCCATTGGAACTCACACTATTGGCTATGGCAATACCACCAGTACCATTGTTGGTTATCGATACAGTGCCGCCGCTGCCGGCACCTGTGGCTGTGGCGCTTATGGATCCGGCAACACCATTCACGGCAGCTGAGCCTATATTGAAAGCGGTTGAACTGTTGGTAATAATACTGACAGTGCCGGCATTGTTACCCGCGGCAGGGCCGTTATTGCTAATAACTACTCCTGCGCTGCCGAGCCTGGCGTTGCTGCCTGTGGCAATCTCAATTGTCGAGGCACGAGCAGTTATGTTCCGGGTTGAAATTTCACCTGCTTGAGTGACTACATCCGACCCTGAGCGCGTGGCATCAAAAGCACCGGAGTCAGCCTGCACTAATCCTGTTGTCGAATCAAATTTGATACATGGCGAGCAGGATGCCGCGCTTGTTGAAATAGTCGGCGTGGACGAATAAAGTTTCACGTTGCCGGTGTTTGCAGCACCCGCAGTATTACTTATCACGCCGATGTTAATCCCGACACCACTTGTTGCTCCGGCAACAATCAAAATGTCTCCATTGGTACCGGCACCACTGCCTGCTGAAGATATAGTCACTCCAACCGGCGTGCTTATAGTGCCACTGCCGGCAAGCGAACCTTCGTAAGCAATAAGGGTGATTTTGCCACCGCTAGATCCAGCTTGGGTCGTAGCCGTGGATAAAGAAGTTATAGGCGTACCTGTCACCAAATCAATTTTGCCGCCAAAAGTTGAGGGCCCTGTTATCTCGTAATTGCTGCCGTTTAGGCTTACATTAGCTCCTGCCACCATAAGCAAGTCACCGCCAGGGTTTGTTGCATTACCTGTGGTAATTGCTCCGGCACCGGCTGCTGTAACTATGTTCTTTTGAGCAACAATTGTCAGAGGCTGTCCCGGCGCCGTGTTATAAGCAACGCTGATAGTTGCGTCACCGGCCGTATTTACAAGCAGCGGATCACCTGTCACTACCATATGACCAATGCGTAAATTATCCGTTGCTGCAACTACATAAGCCGAGCCGCCATAAATATTGGTCAAAGCTGTCAATTGCTTCACATTTACACTGGCTGCGCCATCGCCGGAATACAAATTCAGTTCTTTGGCAAAAACGTCACCGCCGGTAAGCGCTGTACTTACTTTTGCTGTATTCAATATATTGCCGATATTGATGCTACCGTTCAGCGCTGATAGAACTCCGCTGGCATTGTTGACGGCCAAATTAGATGCCATCTGCGAAGCAATATTGATATTGCCAGTCAAAGCAGAAATAATTCCGCTGTTTACAATATTGGCTGCGTTCAAATTAACGCTCGTTGCCGCTTGCATCATAGCCGGAAGCGAGCTAATGGTTGTCGCATTGACAATTGATCCGCCAGCTGACATGGACAGGGCAGCCGAACTTGAAATGACGCCATTGTTTACTATGTTGTTAATAGCATTTATTGAAAGGTTCAAACTAGGCATGCCGGACATAATGCTAGTTATAGTGGCGCCGGTTTGATTGTAGACATTCAGCGCATTTATAACACCTGTGGCTACTTGTGGGTTGCTTGTGAATGCACTTAGAGTTCCTGCATTGGTTAAAGAACCGGCAAGATTGAGTGAACTAATATTGCCGAAGTCATGCATCATCTGCACATTTGCAGGCACGACCAGATTATTGAGCATCGAAGCCATATTTTGCGTGAGGGCAAAGCCACCGCCTGTAGCTGCTCCCAAAGCACTTAATTGTAGGTTTTGAGTGCCGCTTGTCACCATCTGGGACACAGCGACAAGCTCAGCAGCTGTGACTAGATCCGTAGCCTGCACCATACGACTGGCGTCCCCGGCCATAATACTTACTGCTTGCGTCACACCCATAGCAGCAGGTGTGAATTGAGCTTGCGTTGATGTTAGATCAAGGTTCATCGCTCCTGTCGCTGCCGCCGGCGCGGCAACAGGTATTGCCGCTGCTGAAGCAGCGGCTTCGGCAGCACCAGCATTCTCGGCAGGTACTGCCTCTTGGGCTTGTGCCATGTTAAAGAAGCCTGAGATTATCAGGCTCAGAAAAATGACAAATGCAGATTTGAGCGGTCGTGACACCGTGCGCGTACCTCAGCTCTGTAGGGGAATTAATAGGGGACAGAGTTTGGCTGTATTCAATTACTCGACAATCGCCAGATCGTCTTAGGTACTTCCGGAGAAGTATTTATCACCCAAATACGATTATAGGTTTATTGCGTGTAGGATTTGTGAAATATATAGGTCTATACCTAGCTCTAGACTTGCTTTTGCCTCCCAGCAGCAAAAGCAATTGGGATCACCAAATGATGATCCCAATCTGAACTTTAGCTGCTTGTGGTAGCTAACTCAGCCGCACTTTGAATAGCCGCAACCCTGGCAAACCTGACAGCCATCTATTTTTAGCCAGTCTTGCGTGCCGCACTTACTGCAAGCAGCGATGCGACTGGCAGTCTGGCTTGTTGTAGCTGGAGCATCAGAAGCAGGCTCTGACTGAGTGTCTACTTTTGCAATTGTCTTCAGCAAAACGTTGAAGTTTTCCTTTGTCGCATTGAAATTGCGGCGGTAGCGCTGAATGGCTTTTGCTAATCCATCGCAAGGCGATTGCACAACAACTGCCTTTTCTTCATCGGCAAACTTGTGGAATACCGGATAACCGGATTGGATATTCACAAGTTGTTTGACTATGGACTCTTCTGCTTTTGTTCTTTCTTCTTCGCCGAATTGAGCGGCATACTGTAAGAAGGCAGAAGCCAAACGACCGACAGCTTCAAATAGACCTGATTCAATGGCGCCTGGTTTGCCCATGCGCGCATAGACCTCGATAAGTTCACCCGGATGGCTTGTCTCGTGGTTCAAACTTACATGCAAGGTCGAACCACCTGATTCGGAGCCAACACGGACTTTGTAATTTAGACCGTTTGTTTCTTCCGTGTTGATGTTGCGCTTTTCCTGGTGTCCAATCAGGCTCAAGATATCGGATTCTTGAGCATAATCTTCCTTGGCAATCTTCTCCACCGGCTGACTTAAGCGACTGCCATCCGGATAGAAGGTAATGTCCTTAACACCCAATTCCCAGGCGAGCATTGCAGCATCATAAACAGCTTGCTCACTGCTATCGAGCGGTATAGAGCAAGTATTTGACACGGAGTTAAACGCTTCCGGACAAGACGCTGCACCTTTGTGAATAGCAGCGAGGTGACGGATATAAGCTTCCGGTTCAACTTCTACTCGTACAGGAAACGCCTTCTGCACAGCTTCCGGTACTTCAGCAATTCCACGGCACGATTTGTGATTGGCACGAATCTTTTGCATCAGAGCATTTTGCTCTTCTTCAGAAGTCGGCCAGGCATTGTGCTTCTGCATCAGCTCTCTGAAGCCTGGGGCAACAAAGTCAACATAGCGCGAACGCACTTTGCGCGAGAAGACGATACCGTTGTGCGGATCAACTCCCCAACTTGTTTGCAGAGCCTGAGCAAGCGTACCTGTCGGAGCATTATTGGTCATGCAGGAGTTGCGTACTTTTAAGCCTTTTTTGGCAAAGCGGCTGCCTTCCCACAATGGATAGACTCCACGCTCTTCAGCCAAAGCTTGTGAAGCTTCTACGGAAGCTTTCGTGTAATTCGCAAATAATTCACATGTAGCATCCAATGCTTCAGGACTGCCGAATTCCAAATCTAATCGAGAAAGAAATTCAGCGATACCGGCAAAGCCACCACCATTACGACGTTCAAGACGCGCAGTCATGTTTTGAGCAACAATTGGATACCAGCTCACGTCAGTGACGTTGTCCATGAAGTGCTGCTGCACTTTGACAGCATCCATCATTGCTTCATAGTTGTATGTGCCATCAGCAAAGAAGAAGTCTGCGTGCGCTGCATGCAATGAAGACAAATTGCAGTTACCCATGTAAGTGCGACCATCTTTGCCTGGACCTGCGGGCAAGAATTGCTCACCACACGGGTTGCATGTATTCAAGTCATAAGCATGCGGGTTGGCATTGCCTTCATTGACTGCTTCATAAAATGCTAGTCCAGGCTCACCTGAATCACGCATACCTTCAACAATTCTCTGGAAAACATCCGGAGCGTAGAAATAGCCTTTGACACGAACTTGTCTGTCGGTTAGATGTACTACTGCATTCTCCATAGAGCGCGCAGCATTAATTGACTCCGGATATTTATCTAAATCAACAGCATATTCTTCAAAGATAGACTCTTTGGTCAATCTGTTGACCTTAGGCATTCCGGTTTTCTCATCCATCACCACTCGGCGGGGATCATAGAGAGCACCTGTCCAGGCTTTGTTGTTGAAGGTAGCTTGATAAAAGCGCTTCTCTTTAACAGCTTCCATAAAGCCCGGCATGGCCAAAACTGTAACGTTGGTATTTTTCAGGTAGTTTTGACGGTCTATATATTGAGCATAAAGTTGACCATAGCGTTTTTCTGATTCGGCAATTGTCTGACGCTTGTAATCAAATGCGCTTTGACCTGGCTTTTGACGAATTTCTTTTACTACTTGTTTGTAGATTTGCGAAAGCGATGGAGGTGGAATGAGTTTTTTCTTGTCGATAAAGAAAAGAATGTCCGGGTGATCGGAATTACGCAATTCGATAAGGGCGCCACCACGGCGTCCGCCTTGTGCAACTGCTTCTACTGCTTTAGCAATTGTCTTTTCATAGAATCTATCAGGACCTGATGCTGCAGCACCGTTGCTTATTACAGATGACCATGGGCGCAGTGTAGATGTATTTAATCCCATGCCCATAGCGGCTTTGGCTGCTAGTGCTTCAATTTTTGCTGCTTCCTGAATGCCTTCCAACGTATCGGTTACATAAGCAACACCGCAGGCAGCCAGGCAGCCTTTGCCGCGCAAGTTGTCCGCTAACTGTCCCATTGCTGCTTCGTGCTTTGAGAGACCTTCTGTCTTGCGCTCGGTATAAGCCTTGCGCAATGCATCAGCCTTAAGCCAAATATCTTCTTCGGCAATACCGGCTAAGGTTCCATGTGCCCAATATTGCAAGACCATCAAAGAGACTTCACGATCTGCATTTATGTTGGCCGGCGTGTTTGCCCAAAATTTTTGATTACCGATATGCTCAGCAAAAATTTCTGCCCATTCAATTACTTTTGGATGATCAAGGGCCTTGTCCAATGTCAACGCAACAATTTCACTTGGCTTGAGAACATACTTAAGTTCAGCTAAGGCAATTGATTCGGCCACGCGATGAATGATGTCGTTAACGGTTTCAACAGGTTGTCCCGTTGATGAATCACGGTTGCCATAAAGACCAACCAGCGTATCTTGGGTTGATTCCCAATAACGTTCTGTATAGTCCTTGCGATTTTTAGTGTCAATTGGCTTTGCGGCAATATCGGTATTAATGGTGACCATGATCCGTACCTTTTGGGGACAAAGGAGTAACTAACGCCAAATTGTTTGGACTCCAGAGCTAAGGAGCACGAGCTCCTACGCCCAATTCGTTCAAAAAATATGATGCGATTAAGTTACTACTCCCTGGGGGTATCGATCAATATGGCCAAATCGGGCAAGAAATCTCAGATCAAGGCTAATGCAAGGCCACGTAAGGCTTTGCGAGAAAGATAAAATCCACCGGGAACGATCACTTTTAATGCAAAAAAGGCATCCCTTGTTAAGGGATAGAAAATTTACCCTTATCAAGCGGTGCAAATCCTGACCAGGTGGGCGTTTCCAGCCACGAAGCAAAGAGAATATATGCCACCAATGATGATGGCACATACCAGCCGGATCGAGCGCATATAGCAAGCATATCGCCAGTGATCAAACACTCAAAATAAGCGGAGAGCAGAGGATATAAATTTGATATCGAATGATCTTTTTAGTACTAGTCTCTATCGTTTGCAGTCGTAAGTATTTGATCCGAATTCAATTTTCAAAAGCACGCTCCTCTTGGAAAGAAACATTTAACCAAGCCTATGTGCATCTTCTCAATGCTTGACAGCGTGAGCCTTTCATCAAATCAAAATTTCACAAATTGCCATAGCGCAATTGTTCAAAAGTATCAGCCCATGCTATTCTCATGCCGCCTGACATGGAGATCGGCGTTGCACATGTCTTCTCAACTAATGTCTAAGTTGCAAGTGATACCACTTGCCGCACTTCTACTTATATCTTCAGCCTCTCCGGCTTTGGCAGATATAGATACAAAAGGTGCCATTTCCAATTTTGAGAATTTTGCTCCCAATCTTTATAGGGGTTCTCAACCAAGCCTGGAAGCATTGCAAGCATTGCAAGCTAAAGGTGTCAAAACAATCATCAATTTGCGTTTAGACAAGGAAGAAGCAGCTCAAGAAAAGAATTGGTGCGCAAAGCACGGCATAAAGTATGTAGGCATGCCTATGGGCTTCAAGACCCCAAAAGCCGAAGAAGTTATGTCCTTCCTGGGAATTGTTACCAACCCGCAAATGCAGCCTGTTTATTTGCATTGTCGCTACGGCTCTGACAGAACAGGCACGATGGTTGGACTTTATCGCGTCATTGTTCAGAATTGGTCTTTTGATAAGGCTTATGCCGAAATGCGCAAACATCATTTCAAACCATTTTTGATGTCTCTAAAACATACCGTTCGTGACTATTCGCTGAGCAAACCGGCTGATAAAGAACAACTGCTAGCCAATTCCCGCCGCAGCGGACAAGTCCAATAAGTAGATTAAATACAGCATATTCGCGCTTCTTAACGTACCGCTTAACTTCTACAGCTCAGGGCATATTGTTCGTGAGTACCCGAGGTAGGGATATGCTCAAAGCTAATAAGCTCTTTGCCGGACTTTTAAGTCTTGCCTTACTTCTAAGCGCAGGACCGGCTTTTAGTCAGGGCGTCAAAAAGCACTTATTCGCTCGTGAGTTTTACAAGGTTTCCGACACACTTTATTGCGGAAGCGAACCTACTGCCAAAGAAAAAATGCAGATGCTCAAGGATTTGCACATCAAAACCATCATTGATTTGCGCTGGTTCACAGGCGTAAAGGAAGAAGAAGCCTGGGCCAAAGAATACGGCATTGATTACTTCCATATATCAACAGGCATTCTGCAACCCGATGCGGCAAAAATCAAAATGGTTATGTCCATGGTGGAAGATCCCAAGTACCAACCTCTCTATGTTCACTGCCGAACAGGTTGTGATCGCACAGGAGTCATTGCCGGATTATATAGAGTATGTAATCAGGGTTGGACAAAAGAACAAGCGTACAAGGAAATGCGAGATCATCATTTCCGTCCAGTGTTTATGGGTATTAAGCGCAGCTTTGACGACTTCTTAGCCGATCCGGAAGTAGTAAAACCACAGGTTCCCGTCACTGCCGAAACTACAAGCTGGGTCACGCAACCTGACTCGCGCGACTAAAACTGATACATTTATTAGTTGTCGGTTATGTGGCAGGGCTAATGGCACTACTAGATATACAAGGGCTATCTACTGTTTTTGATACCGAAGGGGGCACAGCTAAAGCTGTGGACAACCTGAGCTTCTCTTTAAAGAAGGGATCGGTTTTAGGAATAGTCGGTGAATCAGGTTGTGGTAAATCAATTACCTCCTTATCTATTTTGCGTCTTGTGCCGCCGCCGGGAAGAATTGTCTCCGGCAAAGTCATCTTCGACGGTCAAGATCTGCTTAGTCTTTCCGAATCAAAAATGCAGGGAATTCGAGGAGACCGCATTGCGCTTATTCCGCAAGATCCAATGACCTCCCTCAATCCTGTCTACACCATTGGCGAACAAATAATTGAAGCAATTGAATTACATCAAAACGTCTCTAAAAAAGAAGCGCGCAAACGAGCAATTGAAGTATTAGATCAAGTGCGCATCCCAGAAGCTGCCAATCGAATTGATGACTATCCGCATCAATTCTCCGGAGGCATGCGCCAGCGTGTAATGATCGCCATGGCACTATCATGCAAGCCGGATTTACTTATAGCTGACGAACCGACAACCGCGCTGGATGTAACCGTACAGGCACAGATTCTTGATCTCATGCGCAGCATTCAAAAAGACGAAGGCATGTCCATTTTGCTTATTACGCACGATCTTGGCGTAGTAGCCGAAATGTGCGATGACGTAGCAATTATGTACGCCGGCTCCATTGTCGAGCACGCACCGGTTGTCGATTTGTTTAAACGACCAAAGCATCCTTATACAGTTGGTCTCTTAAATTCCATTCCACGTCCAGGCAGTACTCGTCTGACACCAATAGATGGCCAGCCGCCAAGCCTTATCAATTTGCCTGCCGGCTGCCGCTTTGCCAGTCGTTGTCCTCTGGTTGAACCAAAATGCCTGGAAGCATTGCCGCCACTGGAAGAAAAACTTCCCGGACACACAGCACGTTGTGTCGTAGTGCCGAGCGAAACAGCCGCTGCAAAATCATAAATGAATCACGCATTACAAATCCCGACGACTGCCGAGCTTCGAGAGCTAGAAGCCAAATGGATAGCGGCATGTCACACAAACTGGGGACTAGTGCTCATGGAATTAGCAGGCAAGCGCGCCGCAGAAATTGCTCGTGAGATGTGGCAGAAGCACAACGGCTACGTCGTAATCTTCTGTGGCAACGGTAATAACGGCGGCGATGGTTTAGTTGTTGCCCGTTATTTATCCATGTGGGAAATACCTGTTTCCGTTTTCATGGTCGACGGACCACCAAAGTCTTCGCAAAGCCGTTCTGAAAGTGTCATCAACAAAGAAGCCCTGGAAAAACTCGGTGCAATTATCAAGAAAGTCTCATCAGATGATGTTCCGGCAATTAGCCAACAAGTGAAAAACGCAGGCATTATTGTTGATGCTCTTTTAGGCACAGGACTTTCACGCAACGTCGAGGGAGTCTACAAACAGTTAGTAGACTTGATCAATAAATGCTCCGATAACAACACGCCTGTCCTAGCCATAGATATCCCGTCCGGTGTAAATTCGGACAATGGTCAGGCAATGGGCTCAGCTGTCAAAGCAACAAACACAATTACTTTTGGTTATTTAAAATCCGGTTTACTTCTGTACCCAGGAGCAGAATTGGCCGGAAAGCTTTCCCTAGTAGATATTGGTTTGCCTCAATTTCAAGGTGAAAGCAAGCAGTGGCTAACAACTGTCGATCACGTGCGCAAGTTATTGCCTATTCGCAAAGCCGATTCTCACAAAGGTACTTTCGGCTCAGTTCTAAGTATTGCCGGCTGCACAAACTACAGAGGAGCTGCAACTCTAGCCAGTCTAAGCGCCCTACGTACAGGAGCCGGATTATCTGTATTAGCAACAGCGAAATCAGTAATACCTGAGCAAAATGTCCTTGAAGTTATCTACAAAGCATTGAAGGAAACAGAAGAAGGCAATATTGCATCTGACGCTATTTCCGAAGTACTTCCCGAAATCCCTAAACACACGGCAACAATTGTCGGTCCTGGCTTAGGAGACCATGAGCAAACTATTGCCTTTATGCAAAAGCTTCTGCCATCACTGGAAAAACCAACAATCATAGATGCTGATGGACTCAATGCTATCGCCAAAAATACATCGCTCTTCCCACGCAACAAGAAATTTGTATTGACTCCTCATCCAAAAGAATTTTCCCGCTTAACGGGACTATCAACACAAGAGATTCACAAAAATAGAATTGGGTCGGCTCTCAAAGGTGCAAAAGAATTTGATGCCGTCATTGTTTTGAAAGGCGCTCATTCGATAATTGCCGCGCCGACTGGCGAAGTCTTCATCAATCCCACGGGAAATTCAGGCATGGCTACAGCCGGAGCAGGTGATGTCCTATCAGGAATTATTGGTGGGCTCCTAGCCCAGGGATTGTCTCCATTAGATGCTGCAGTAGCCGGCACGTACATACATGGACTGGCCGGTGATATTGCCCAGAGCGAAATTGGTGAAGTCGGATTTCTAGCAGGCGATATAGCAAACGCGGTGCCTCATGCCCTAACATCCATTCACGACGCTAACTTCCAAGGCTCTTCTCTGGAACAACGCTTGTCCGAAACTAATTAGTCAACGGATGTCCAGCTATCGGGATCGCCGTCTTGATCACGCGCCACGTAGAGATTTATCGGGCAGCGATCCAGCAAGAAATGCAAAATCGGATCTTGAATAGTAATACCAAAAGCCCGCGGCTTGATTGGTCCACTGCCAACATAGACAGTATCAACTCCCAATTCACTGGCTGTATTCACAAGCGTTTCAGCAACAGGTCCTATCTTGAGCATGCCCGAGGCATTAACACCCTTGTCCTGTAATTCAGCAACGACCATATCTATTTGATTTTGGGCAGTTTCTTTGGGCGCATCCGTGGAGATTAGCTCCGCAATTACCCCTAGTTTTGCCGGATCGGCAATTACTCTAACCAACACTAATTCGGCATCCATGGCCTTAGCATGAGCAGCGGCAATGCGCACAATCTTGCGACTGCGCTTGGGGCTGGCGAATGCGACCATTAATTTCATCAAGCCCTCCTAATGCCAGAACAAGCGTAACACAAAATAACAAGATGCCGACAATGTTGCAGCCACAGGCAATGTCAAAACCCAGGCTAAGACTATTAGCCAGAGCGTTTTCACATTTAGCTTTTTTATGCCGTAGACAGGCACAGTGCCTCCGGCGACAGCTGAGCTTAGAGTATGGGTCGTACTTATTGGCGCCCCAATGGACGAAGCCGTCAAAATAATCGCTGCCGTCGACATCGATGCACCAAATCCTTGCGCATGACTCAAGCGTTCTTTACTTATCTTGGTGCCGACGGTGCGAATTACACGCCATCCACCGACGACTGTACCAAGAGCAATAGCAGTGGCCGCAGCCAGCATCACCCACCAGGGCACTTGGTCATAACGATAACCGGAAGAGGCAAAATGTGATGCCAAAATCAAAGTAATAATACCCATGGTCTTTTGTCCATCGTTGCTACCATGACTAAAACTGACGCAACCACTGGACAAGACATGCAACCAGCGCATCGCTGGGTGTTGGTCTTTTTTCTTCTCACCTTCAGCTAATACTTCCTTAGCTTGCTTAGCTTCTCCCGAGACAACAAATGCTACCCAAGTAACAAAAGCACCAGCCACAAAGCCAACTAGTGGCGAAACAAGCAAAGCAGCAAAGACCTTTTCCAATTCATGCCAATGCACGCCGTTTAATCCGTTAGCAGCAACGCCTGCACCAAACAAACTGCCGATCAAACAGTGCGAAGAGCTTACAGGCAAGCCATACCACCAGGTAATTAGATTCCAAATTACAGCTGCTAAAAGTACAGCAACAATAAGCGGCAGGCTAATGAGTTCTCGAGGAATGATTTTGGTTATAACAAGAGCCACAGCAGTGCCGACAAACACAGCACCCATAAAATTCAAAATGCCGCTCATTACAATAGCTACGCCAGGTCTCAACGCCTTGGTGTAGATGACAGTGGCTACGGCATTAGCCGTGTCATGAAAGCCATTTACAAAATCGAAGCCTAAGGCTAGAAGGACGGCAAGAACAGCAACGATGCTTTCCCAATTCATGCCACTTTATCCATTCGCGGTAAACCTAGACGTGTTTATTTTACCTAACCATCTAAGCAGTTGCTCCATGTGTTAACAAGGGCACGCAAGAGAATTAAATATCTCCACAAACTATTGGGATAAGCCGAGGGATTTCTCCCCCGGCTCCCCCGCAGATCCGGACGTGCCCGATTCGGGCATCCGGCTCCTCTGGTCATGGTTTCGCTACAACTGGTGGTGGAAAGATGCGTGGCGATGGGA
>JAKFVJ010000195.1 GCA_021732245.1 Candidatus Obscuribacterales bacterium
AATTGCCGTTATTGAAATATGATTATGTTAATACTGCTAATATCAGATCAGGACCACAAGAGGCTTGAGAAATGACAGTCACAGCAAGCAAATTCCTAGATGAAGCAAAGACCTATCCCAGGCGGGTTCTGCCAAATGTCTACTTCAATGGTTTCAACTCGCCATTATCCTATGGGGCAAATAGCTGGCTGATCGCTGATGAGTCCGGGAATTGGATGGTTGATTCACCGAGATTCGTCAGCCAAGTTACAAATAAAATTGAAGAACTAGGCGGACTAAAATACATTTTCCTGACGCACCAAGATGATGTGGGCGAAGCTTTTCGCTACGCAAAAGAATTTGGTGCCAAACGCATTATTCATCGCAATGATATTCGTGCTGTACCGGATGCAGAAATTGTTATTGAGGGAGACGCGCCGCAGTTAATTGAAGAGAAGTTTTTGGCAATACCAGTACCGGGACATACAAAAGGGCACATGGTTTTGCTTTACGACAACAAAGTATTGTTCACAGGAGACCACCTAGAACTGGATCTGCAAGCAGGAAAACTTGCCACCTTCCGCGACTATTGCTGGTACTCATGGACAAAACAAACTGAATCAATGGCACGTTTGTTGGATTACCCATTCGAATGGATTTTTACAGGTCATGGACAGTGGGGGCATTTGGACAAAATTGAAATGCACGAAAAGCTGTCTCAATTAGTTAAAGAGATGAAGGAAACAGCCTGAGCTGTTTCCTTCAAAATCTACCGTCGTGCTAACTACCAAATAGGTAGAAAATTCGCGACTCCATGTCTGCGGTTACGACGCATTTGCTCCAGATACCAAAGCTGCTGAGCTTGGGCATTAAATCCTGGGGCGAATCCCGATGGGGCAGCGTCCATACGTCCGCCGAATTGTCCTAGCATGTGGCCAGGCACTGTGCCTTTAATGGTTCCTGTGGCATCATAAAATTCGCCGTTTGTGCTTTGTTGCCAAACTGGGCCCTGCCATCGTGGATCCCATGAAGGGTATGATTGTGCGAAACTAGGAATGGCACTTCCTGCCGTGATTGCCAAACATAGAATCAAAGCTGGATTTATAATTTTCATAGATTTGACCTCTAGTCTTGAGTGCATCCTAAGTACGTAGATGGTCAGCTATCGCTCAGGGTTCCAGGAGACGGTCAATATTCGTAGAAACTTAAGAAGTTAGGCAAGACGTTTCTTGCGACGAATGCGGATTTTACTCTCTGAAGTAGTTATCCGAACAACTTAACGGACTTAAACTTACCTTCGGTCGCAGAATCCTTTATCCTATACACATCGTAGAAGCATACTCATTACATCGACTTTGCTGGGTGCACCCGGCTTGCAAGGATGTGTTTTGTAGAGCTTTCTAAATTTGATCAACTTGACTTCTCTGAATTTTGAACTTTTTGGTAGGGTCAAACGTCTATATATAAAGGGGACAGGGTGCAAGCATGAGCGTAGACATTACAGTCTCGGACGATCAAATTGAACGCTTACCACCACAGTCGGTTGAAGCCGAGCAGGCGGTCTTAGGTGCCTTGCTGGTAATGGGCGATGCCATTACGCGTGTTCTTGATATCCTTCACCCAGAATATTTCTATCGCAAGACCCACCAAGTTATTTATGCGGTGATGCTCGACCTATTTGAACGCAATGAACCAATTGACATCGTAACAACATCTCAGGAACTGAAAGACCAGGGCAAACTGGAAACTGTCGGCGGTCGTCAATTCCTAGCTGATTTAGCTATGTCGGTTGCTACAACAGCCAATCTCGAGTATTACGCGCATTTGGTGCACGACAAAGCCATGCTGCGCAATCTCATTAAAGCCGGCACGGAAATCGTCACCACAAGCTATGAAGAGACAGATGCCGACGCTGCCATCGATAAGGCCGAACGCCTGATATTTTCACTTGCTGAGAATCGCGACATGAAACAGCTTGTGCCGATTGGAGATATCGTTGGTGATTCATTTGCCAAAATTGAAGAGCGCTATACCAATCGGGATCAGTTAGCGGGTGCACCGTCTGGTTTCTACGACTTAGATGCGATGACATCTGGATTTCAAAATTCAGATCTCATCATCTTGGCAGCCCGCCCTTCAATGGGCAAGTGCCTGTCTTTCGACTCAGAAATCGTCTTAGCGGATGGACGGATCGCAACTATTGAAGAGATTTGCAAATCCAAATCCGCAAAACTCTTAACGCTCTCATCCGACCTAAAATTACAACAAACCGAACCAAGCGCTTTCATCGATGACGGAATCAAACCAGTCTTTAAGGTAACCACCCGATTGGGAAGGTCAGTTGAAACAACACTTTCCCATCCATTCCTTACCTTCAACGGTTGGAAAAAGTTGAAAGACCTTGCTACTGGGGAAAAAATTGCAATTCCTCGCAAGATAGACGTGTTTGGAACTAAAACAATCCGCGATTGTGAAGTAAAACTTCTGGCATACCTAATTGGAGATGGGTCTCTTACGCAGACCAAAGTCGGTTTCACCAACACGAATCCAGCGATACAACAGGACTTCACTCAAGCCGTTGCAGAATTTGGTGGAGTCACCCTACGAAAAGAAGAGTCGGCTAGTAGAGCAACTTCCTTCTATATTCGTGGTGACAAGGAGACCATTGCTATCAATCGCAATGAATTCGCAAAGCGCCTAAAGAGAAGAATAATTGCAAGTACTAGACCATCTCGCCAGATAGCAATGGCTATTGGCGTTAGCCCATCATTGATTTGCCACTGGACTGAAGGCACGTGCGTACCATCTGAATCAAGACTGGACAAATTGGCCCACGTTTTGGAAATAACTGCTGACGACCTTATGCCTGAGGGGCGGGCATCTACCAGCCACCTCAGCCGAAATGCTGTCAGCGTATGGTTAGACGACCAGGGACTAATCGGCAAAAATGCCCAGACCAAATTCATTCCGGAAGTCGTATTTCAACTCACCCGCGAACAAATTGCATTGTTCCTCAATCGGTTGTTTTCAACCGACGGTTGGGCAAGCACTTTGTCGAGTGGACAAGCTCAATTGGGCTATGCAACAGTCAGCGAGAAGCTTGCACGTCAGGTCCAGCATCTTCTCCTGCGCTTCGGCGTACTCGCCAAACTGAAGCGAAAGTTCGTTCAATACAACGATGAACAGCGCATTTGCTGGCAATTGGATATTACAGACCGAGCATCAATCGAACACTTCGTCGAACATATCGGGATATTCGGCAAGGAACCCGCCATATCTCGTGTAGTTGAAACGCTGCGTTCCAAGAAGCGTCAAGCCAATTGTGATTTGATTCCAATTCAAATTTGGGATCATTTACGTAAATCCAAAGGCAGTGAATCCTGGCAATCATTGGCTAAGCGATCTGGTATAGCTAATTCTTCAAATCTTCACGTAGATAAACGCTCAATGCCACCAACCAAACTTCTTCAGTTTGCCACCGCCTTAGATGACGAGCACCTGAAGGCAATAGCTAACAGCGATATTTACTGGGATGAGATTGTATCAATCGAGCCAATGGGTAAAAAACAAGTCTATGATTTAACTGTCCCACACACACACAATTTCGTAGCTAACGATATTTGTGTGCATAATACAGCATTCGTCTTAAATATTGCACAATACGTGGCTTTAGAGAAGAATATGCCGGTAGCTATCTTCTCTCTGGAAATGTCGAAAGAGCAATTGGTTCAACGTATGCTTTGTAGTGAAGCTGGAATCGATGCCACCAGACTTCGTACCGGCAATTTACAAAACAACGACTGGACTCGCCTGTCCATGGCAATGGGTAGACTTGGCGAAGCGCCGATGTATATCGACGACTCAGCTGTCGTAACCGCTCTGGAAATACGCGCCAAATGTCGAAGACTGAAAGCTGAGCAAAAGAATCTCGGCATGATCATCATCGACTACATTCAGTTAATGCAAGGGCGTAAAGCTACAGACAACCGCGTACAAGAAGTATCAGAAATTTCACGCAGTTTGAAAACACTCGCGCGTGAATTAGAAGTGCCTGTAATTGCCTTGTCTCAGCTATCACGCGCAGTTGAAGCAAGACAGAACAAGCGTCCAATGCTTTCAGACTTGAGAGAATCCGGATGTCTAACGGGTGAAACTTTGGTATATTTACCCGACCATCAAAGTTTCGAAAGAATCGATAATCTTAGTGGTAGAACCGGTTTCAATGTTTTAGCCATAAACGAGAATTCCTCTGCACTCGAAACCCGCCGAGTCACCAATTCATTTTGTACTGGCGTAAAAAATGTTTATAGACTTACTACCAAGCTAGGCAGGAGCATCCGGGCAACTGCGAATCACAAATTCTTATCTGCCATGGGTTGGCTTCGACTTGACCAATTACACCCAGGCGAAAAACTTCGAATTCCTGACGATAGCAATCGCAAAATCTTATGGGATGAAATTGCATCCATCATTCCTGACGGCGTAGAAGAAGTTTATGACCTAACAGTCGAAGGTCTGCACAATTTTGTCGCAAACAACATCATCGTTCATAACAGCATTGAGCAAGACGCCGACATCGTTATGTTCATCTATCGTGACGAATACTACAACCAAGAATCCGACAAACGCGGCGAAGCTGAAATTATCATAGCTAAACAACGTAACGGTCCGACAGGTACTGTAGACCTTCTATTCCAATCGACAATTACACGCTTCTTGAACAAAGTGCATAATTCCGGTTATAGCGAAGTCTAGTTAACAGGCACCCAGATAATATCGTGGCTCGTATGTCCTAGATGCGACTGCGTGTCAAATGTCAGGCTGTCCAGATCCATAAGACCAAGTGCGTCTGCTGCTTCGCTCGTTACAAAAAGCTTTTTGCCATCGGGAGTAAGCTCTAGATTGCCCGGAAATTCCAAGTCCAGCGGCAGACGGACATCGCTTAACTTCTGATTGGTCTTCAAATCAAAAATACTAATGGAATTGTCGCGAGCACAAGCAACGAATAGTCTTTCGTTGTCGCGACTCAAAGCAAGCCCTGTCGGTGCATTGCCTGTTTGCAAAGTCGCCAGAACTTGCTTGGTACCTAAATCCACAATCGACAGCGTATTAGAAAGACGATTGGTTATATAAACACGTTTGCTGTCATTGCTAATAGCCATGGCAGTAGGCATACCCCCGACTTTGACAGTGCCATTGACGGACTGGTTGCCGGTCGAAAGAATAGTCAACTGTCCGGAAGCGGCATTAAGTACCAGCAAATAATAGCCGTTGGGTGTAACAGCCAAACGACCTGGACCAGGGGGCACTTTTGTACGCAGCAAAACTTTCTTAGAAACAGTTTCGATAATGGCTATATCGTTGCTGCCGCTCTCCGCCACATAAATAAGTTGTCCATTGGGCAGAGTAGCTATGCCTTTAGGAGCACTTTTAGGTTCGAGATCTATTTGACCGACAAATTCCCTCTTGCTGGGATCCAAAATAAGCACTCGAGCTTTTGCTTGATCGGAAATATACAAGTGATTGCCGATGGCAACCATTTGAGAAAGCGTTCCTTCGGTTGGGAATTCGGTTAGTTTGCTCAACTTACGATCATCCAGCAGGATTAGAGTCCCTGAGTGCAGCGAATTTACAACGTAAACACCATGATCGGAAATTGGTGTTTTGGCATGATGGATTGTTACTGGTCCTGATTCCAGCTTCGTCAGTTCAGCCTCATCAACAATCTTGATCTGCAAGTCGCCAACAAGTTCCTTATACTCCTTAGGCAACACAAAGTTCTCAGGCACTATCAAGTCAGACGGGAAATTACCTGTGAAAATGCGTTTGCGAGTTTTCTCCGTCAGACTCGGCGGCAAAACAAAGGTATTAACATGCCCTTTCTTTATGACTTTGAGATAACACCAACCATTGGTATAGACAACCAACTCAGGTTTTGTCTTGTCCGGATAAGTAAATTCCTCTTGGGGTTTTGACCATTTAGGCACATTGATGCCTCCAGGAATTACAGGCAACATCAAGTCGCCGTTTTTCAATTCAATAGCACCGTCAAGGCGAACTTTTGAGCCCGGAAAATCCTGCTCCACCAACTGCTTAAAATCGGCAGATAGTCTTGTCGCATTCGCCGCATGTGCCATAAAGCCAATTAGGGGAATGGCTAATAACAGAGCAAAGATTCGTTTTTCAAACATCAATCAGGTCTTTTTTCCGAACTTTATTTTTCCGAACTACTGTCTGAATCATCCCTCGTGCGGAAAACATCAGCCAGTTTATCTATTATAGAAGGGTCCTTCTGTTTCTTATTTTTCAAGCTCTTGTGTTTAGGAGCTTCGCTCTTTTCCGGCGTAGGTGCCTTTTCTTCTTTCTCAAGATTCATCTTGTCGCCGCGCAGATCGGCTAGCTGTTCCAAAAGTCGTCTCTCAACTGCAGAGAGCTTGGTTGGTGTCTCCACAATTACGTGCACCAGCTGATCACCTCTGACGGTCGGGCTATTCAGATTAGGTACGCCGAGTTCTTTCATAACAAGCACCGTACCGGTTTGAGTTCCGGCAGGTATCTTGAGGGTTTTAGCACCTTCGACACTAGGCACCAAAATTTCACAACCAAGTGCCGCTTGTGAGAAGCTCACCGGCTGGCGCACATGAATTGTTGTGCCTTCGCGAATAAAGTCTTGATGTTCCTCTACGCTGACTACCACATATACATCACCGGGTGGTCCATTGCGTTTGCCATAGTCACCGGCATTAGGGACGCGCAAGCGCAATCCACTATCAATACCTGCTGGAATATTCAATTCAATTTCGCAGGACTTGCGTACTTGCGCTCTGCCTTTGCATCCAGTGCAAGGCTTCTCGACGCGAGTGCCTTCGCCCTGGCAATTTGGACAGGTGATAATTTGAGTGAACTGCCCCAAAAATGTCGATGTCGCTTGTCGTATTTGACCAACGCCTGCGCAAGTCACACATTTAACAGGTGTATGTCCGGCGGCAGCTCCAGTGCCCGAGCAAGCCGTGCAATTTTCCAGGCGCTTTATCGTAATTGTTTTCTTTACGCCAAAAACAGCTTCCAAAAAGTCCAGGTGCAATTCGACTTTCAAATCCGAGCCGCGTTCAACAGTACTTCTTCTGCCGCCGCGAACGGTACCACCAAAAAATTGGCTGAATATTTCGCTCAGATCGGCAAATGCACCTAAGTCGACGCCATCAAAGCCACCCATGCCGCCGGACAATCCTTCGTGTCCATAGCGATCATAAAGAGAGCGCTTATTATCATCCGACAAAACTTCGTAAGCAGCAGCAAGCTCCTTAAAGGCAGCTTCATCCCCACTATCCATATTATCTGGATGGAGGTGTCGGGCTTTGTTGCGAAACGCCTTCTTGATTTGATCAGAGCTTGCGTTCTTAGACACGCCGAGAATTTCGTACAGGTCACGATTGGTCATGATAGCCATAGATTACCGCAATTATGTTGAGCTTGTGTCGTCGAGTTTTTCTAGATATTCATTCACAGCCTGCTCAGACGATGCATCAACTTCATCCAGACTGTAAACACCACTGTCTCTCAACTCATCGACAGGTTCTTCTGAAGACGCGTTTTGCTGTTCTTGCAAGTCAGCCAATTGGCGCGCTTGCTGCTCTTCAGCACTTGCTCTATTGCTTGCTACGTTGACTAGAGCCGGTCTTACTACTTTATCGCCTAGAACATAACCACGACGAAGTTCTTGCATTACATAGCCATCAGGAAATTCCGTAGTCTCAATTTGTTGAACTGGTTCATGCAAACGTGGATCAAAAGGCTGACCGACAGGTTCCATTGCCTTAATGCCCGCTTGATCTAAACAACGACCCAAGCTATTGAAAACAACTTTCAGGCTTTCCAAAATCTTATCGGCAGGCATGGAATCATTTAGACTCATCTGCGCGCGATCGATATCATCCAGAGCAGGCATTAATGCCTCTACCATTTTCTTAACGCCCATAGTTTCCAGTTCTTGGCGATCTCTATCGGAGCGGCGTCTGTAATTTTCAAAATCGGCAGCCATACGCTTGTAGTGAGTATCGGTTTCGCCTAGCTTTTCCCGCAATTGCTGCACTTCAGTGGCCAATTGCTCACAGCTTGGGCAAGCAGTAGCGGCGTGCATTCCAGATTCAGCTGTCTTCATTTCCATCTCCGAGGGGTTTGACTCAGCTCCGGCATTTAATGCTCGGAAAAACGCTTTCGCGTCGCTCATACGCGAACTACCAGAGGCAGACTCCTGAGCCGAATCTTCCGTGATTTCGGAAGACTCTTCTTCGGGCAGCTCTTGATTTTTGTTGGTATCGGTCATCGAACGCCAACTTGCCTCCGTTTCATCTATAATTTTATGTCCGATTAGCAGTATTTTTCCCTAGCTTTATCTTTTACCAGCTTTGTCGTTCTAATTAATTAGGTGAAAAACACTTGTAAACAATCACTCGATAGCTCACCAGTGCCTGCCAAGGCATATTGGAAGGCTTGTCCGGTATACGTCTGAGAGGAACATTAGAATATGTTAAGTGTTGAGTCCAGGCATGTCCAAACCTATTACAGCCAAACTGCTCGACTGGTTATATATGCCGAGGGTGAACTAACTAAAGGCAAGGCAAAGACAGCCGAAGGCGTCCTGCGCTACGCCAAAAATCCTGTCGTGGCGGTGATTGACAGCAAAGAGGCCGGTAAAAAAGTAGGGGATATCACCTGGATATCCGATTCGCAGGTGCCAATAGTCGCCTCGGTCAAAGAATCACTAGCATTTAAACCTGACGCTCTTCTTATAGGTGTTGCCTGGTCGGGAGGCAGATTGCCCTCAGCATGGCGCACTGACATCATGGAAGCATTGAAGTCCGGTATGGATGTGATAAATGGACTCCACGACTTTCTATCCGATGACGAGGAAATTGCCAAAGTAGCAAAAGAAAACGGACGCAAACTCATAGATGTGCGCCGTCCTCCGGAAAATTTGCCTGTAGGAACAGGCAAAGCAATAAACACAAAAGCAATGACGGTACTAACCGTCGGCTCAGATTGCTCCACAGGCAAAATGACTGTTTCATTGGAGCTGGATGCTCTAGCAAAGTCGCGCGGTTACAGATCACAGTTTGTTGCTACAGGACAAACAGGCATCATGATCCACGGCTGGGGAATTCCTCTCGATCGTGTAATAGGCGATTTCATGGCTGGAGCCATTGAGGAATTGGTTGTTGAAGCCGGCAAAGACAACGAATTTGTCTTCGTTGAAGGTCAAGGCTCAATCGTGAATGCCAGCTTCTCCGGCGTGACACTTTCGCTTTTGCACGGAAGTTGTCCAAAGGCGATGATTCTCTGCCACAAGCCTACACGCACAGAAGATACCGCTGGATTTAAACTTTGGAGTCTGTCCAAACTGATACCACTTTATGAACAAATGGCTGCCTGCATGCGACCATCAAAAGTTGTCGGCATTGCCTTAAACACATACGGCATGGACGACAAAGCAGCTACTAAAGCAATTGAAGATGCAGAAAAGGAAACAGGCTTGCCGGCAACAGATCCTGTGCGATTTGGATCGGACAAACTATTAGACGCACTCTTAAAACACCGGGAGAAAGTATCGTGAAGACTATGGTTTCAAGCATAGAACTAAAATTCGAACCGCTGATTTTAGAAACAGCACATCCATTTGGAATTTCTTATGGAACATCCAAAACCAATGAGAATATTCTGGTTCGCTTGCGCTGGCAAGACTTCGAAGGTCTAGGTGAAGCAGCTCCCGTCACCTACCACAACGAGAATCTAGCTACGGTCAATGCTGTTCTAAAAACCTGGCAAGACGCCAATATTCTAGGCGACGATCCATTTGCAATCGCCGAAGTTGCCCAGCGTTTGGATAAGTCAATTGCCGGCAATGCTTCTGCAAAAGCAGCTGTAGAAATGGCGATGCATGATTTAGCCGGTAAGATCGCCGGACAACCTACATATAAAATGCTTGGACTTTCGCAATTAAAAGTGCCAATGACCGATTTCACAATTGGCATAGACAGCCTGGATGTCGTGGAAAAGAAAACAGCCGAAGCTGTTGAAGCCGGCTACAAAATGCTCAAGGTCAAACAGGGCACTGATTACGACAAAGAGATAATCAAGCGCGTGCGTAAACTCGCGCCCAATCTGCCCTTAAGAGTTGACGCTAATGGTGCCTGGACCGTAAAACAAGCAATTCACATGTCACACTTTCTTGCTGAGCATAATATTCAGTTTATTGAACAACCACTACCAAAATACGCACCGGTTGATGAATTTCGCCTGGTCCGCGAAAACTCACCTGTGCCAATTTTTTCAGACGAGAGCATTTGCCGCGCCAATGATGTCGCCAGATTTGCAGGCGCAATAGATGGCGTAGTCGTGAAGTTGGCCAAAACAGGCGGTCTTTTGGAAGCGCTGAAAGTCATCCACACGGCACGTGCTCATTCAATGCAAATCATGTTTGGTTGCATGATTGAGTCATCAATTGGTGTTACCGCAGCAGTGCACCTTGCCGGACTTGTTGATTATCTTGATCTCGACGGCGCGCTCTTGTTGGCACACGATCCCTATCTTGGCGCCGAATACTGCGATGGTTATTTGAAACTGTCCGACAGACCAGGGTTGGGTGTTATCCCTCGCTAGTCGGCCACAATCGGACGCATACCTCGCTATCTTTGGACGCCCCTACAAAATACATATTGGTTAAAGGAAAAACATGTCTAAAAAACCGGCTCTAATTATCGGCGTGCTCTGCATCATCGCAGGAGTAATTGGAGTAGTAATCCAAATATTTGGCGATTCCGGTCATGGACCGGAAATGGGTCACATGCAGACTGAGGGCAAAGACTTAGTGCAATGGCAAACTCCGGAGACCTTTGCAAAAATGTCCGGCACACCTATAAAACCGGTTTTGTATGACTTTTCGGCAGTTTGGTGCGGACCATGCAAGAGACTGGCAAATGATGTCTTTGGTGATGCTGAAGCCGCTGCTTTCATCAACAACAATTTCACACCAGTGCAAGTAATGGAGCCGAATGGCGAAGCACCAAAGCCGATCAAAGACATGCAGAACAAGTTCGGGATCACAGGATTTCCGACACTAATCGTGCAAGGAAAAAGCAAAGATCAAATGCGTTCGATTGTCGGCTACCCAGGCAAATACGCCACGATAGACTTTCTCAAGCAGTCACTGACAGAAGTACAACAGTAAAGCAATAATTTTCTACTGGGGATTTGGCACTGCTGGATCTGTTGTAGCAGGAACCGGGACTGCAGGTGCAACCGGAGTTTCACCAGGTTTTGCACCGGGCGGCAATGCACCTAATTTCGTTTGATCTGCAAGTAGCGCCTGGAACTCAGGCGCAAATTCAATTTTCGCCGTCTTGCGCTGATCTTCCAACCATTTGGTTACATACTCGCCACCTTTGGCCATGACGATATTTGCTTTCAAATATTCGCGCACATCAGAAATTGGTGCCGGTCCTGCCGGTTCGTGACCTGTAACCTTCATAATGTGAAAACCAATAGGATCTTGCAACATCTGCGGCATTACTTCTCCGGCTTTCATTTTCCAGAGAATATCGGCAATCTCTTTTGGCAACTGGGACTTCTGACGATAGCCTATGTCACCACCCGAACGTGTCTTTTGCGCACGGGGATCATTCGCGTTTGCCAACTGCGCAAAACTTGCGCCTGTTTTTGCCTGCACCATTACCGTCTCAGCCTTAGCCTTTTGCTGCTGCAGCACTTGGGCTGCACCTTGCTCAACCTGAGCTTCCGTCCAGGTAGGCTGCGCCCGTTTTACTTGAGTCTTCAGGCTCATGATAGGACCATTGTCCTGCATCGGTGCTGGAATAATAATTTCACTCAAGCGAATGCGCTCAGGCATTTGGAAAACTTTCAAATTTTTGTTATAGAGCTCACGAATCTCAGCATTGCTTACAGGAGCTTTCTGGCGCAGGCGATCGATGTACAAAGTAATCACTTCTTGTTTGAGAAGTTCTTTGTTCAATTCGTCTTTTGAAAAGCCTGTCAATTGAGCAATTTGATTGTAATTAGGCGTTTTCTTAAACTGGCTAAATTGAGTGTTAGCCTTACGAACTAATCCGGCATTGCGTCCGGCATCATAAAGCATTTGGCGATTAACCAACTCATTGAAAAATGTTTGTTGCAAAACTATCTCTGCGGCTTTGAATGCCAGACCGACATCAAGAATTTGTTTATCAAAATCCGCTTGCGTCAGTTTGTTTTCACGCAAATAACGCTCAAATGACTTTGCATCAGCAGCTTTATTTTGACGAGCAAGAGAAATAAGTCTTGTCTTTTCGCCTTCTGTCAGAGTCAGTCCGTTTTTCTTTGCGCTCTCAAGCAAACCGGCACGCATTTGTGGATTGGATGAAACAGCCGCCTGCAATTGAATCTCTTCCAGCTTAAATCCACGACGATAATCATCAACTGTAATTGGCGAACCGGACACTTTGCAGATTAGTGCCGTGCCCGGCATCTTCGCCAGATCCATTTTCGGAGTCGTTGGCGCAGATGCTTTCTTTTCCTCTACGGGCTTAGCTGTTTTCTCAGGAGCTTTCGAGCAACTGGTCAAGGAGACCAAACAAAGAGAAATGGCAAACAAAGCTACGTGTCGTTTCATTCCAGTATCCTAGAGTAGTACGTAAGAGTAGTACGTAAGAGTAGTAAATCCGGCGTTTACGCCGCCGAAGGCGAACTATGCCCAACCATAGCACTTAATAGTTCTTCTAGCAAATCGAGTTGCTCAGCCGGCGTCATATCCTGCGTGCGAACCTAAATATACGGAGAAGAACCATGACCGCCTGCAGAACCAGGT
>JAKFVJ010000369.1 GCA_021732245.1 Candidatus Obscuribacterales bacterium
TCCTTAAATTCTTTTGTGTAAGTTGAGTTAACTCTTTTCCGATTAACCATGTGTCACTCCTTTTCAACATTCTATGTGATCGGAGCGATTCTCTTTGGTTACTGTCCGTTAAATCGGGGAAAGGTCAGTTATGGGTTATAAGGATAAATTGAAGCCATACTCAAAAGAGAAAGGTCATCGGGCATTCTTTCGATCTTCCAAAGGGCTTAGAGAACTAAGAAAAGCTGCAGATCACGTGAAAACATTGGCAGTGCGTTACGTTGAAGTAAGCGACTCAGTGCAACAGGCTTTATTAGAAATGTATGTCGCCATTACCTTACGAACGAAGCACAATGATTTCGATAATCATTGAGGTGCATCCATAGTAAGATCATTTTTTGGATCGTAAATTTCAGTGCTTGAGTAAATAAGGTGTACCACTGGCTCAGTCGTTTAGCATCCATAGATTAAGACACGTCCTTCAGGCAGATGCTACAGTCTGTATCGAACTTCTCTATCACCGATTTATTCCTGGAAAATGGGGATTGCTCAATCAGTTAAGACAGGGCAGCAAATAAATCCGCACAAACGAAAGGCGAATATGACTAGTGATGAATTTGAAGTTGCGATGGATGACTTCCATTCCAAGAATGAGGAAGCAGCACTCTTGATTACGCGATTAGCAATGGCGTTGAATGATATAAGTAAAGCAAATTATCTACATGAACTTCAGGGTAAGGATAACCCAAAGTCAGCCAATAGAAGGTCTCTGCGTTTTTTTTTGTGGAGCATATCTGTCTCATTTGATGACTTCGCATCTGGTTGAAGGTCTAAAAATTGTGAAGGCTATCGCGAAAAATAAGAGCTTGATGAAGTTTATACGGAAGGACGATAAACTCAAGAAGCCATTCGTTGAAGTAAAGAAATATCTTCCGCGTGGAGAGAATAGTGATTTGATCTCTAAATTTGCCAGATTGCGTGGGAATGTAATTTTCCACTACGCTGACAGCGGGCTGGAGTTAGAGAAATCTTTTAGACAAACGTTCAAGGACGACAAGAAGTGGAAAAGCTTGTATTTCCCATCGAATAGCAGAGACCAACTTTGTCATTTCAAATTTGCCGAAGATATTCTGGATGCATGTTTCTTGAGGGCAATGGATGAATCATATTCTCCGAAGGATTCTCAAAAAATTGCTACTGATCTAGCCGCGAAGAGAGATAAGGCTCTTAGTGTATTTTGTCAGTTTGCCCAACCTCTTGTAGTCAAATACCTTAAGGCTTTTCCTGCTTAGCACACAACCGCAACTACAGTGAGAAGAATTATGTGCATTAACAGAAGCCGTTGTGACTTTCAGACGGCTCTCCCCTGAGACAGGGTGTTTCTCATTCACAAGAAACTGTGAAATTAATACTGAGTTTTCATATGCAGTCAAAAACGGCAGAAAATTTGGCGAACAGGATTTAGGCAATCTCACAACCTCTCTTGAAGTGCAACGGCAATTTTCAAGAATGGTTCACAGTGTATTGAATTTACAATGCAATTGCCGATGCCTCAGAATTAATGCTTCATGCCAATTTGACTTTCCAGACGCTTGATCGATCCTTTCAGGATATTGGATTGAGATCTCACAATAAACCCAAGGGTTGATTAACCATGCGCCATCAGGCTGATTTGGCAAACCGTCGCATGTTTTGTATTCTGGCGATACCCGAGGAGAGAACCAATGAGTACCCACGACTTTGCCGCTGGAGACCCCAGACAGCCGGTGCTTGCCAGTGACGTTCTTGAAGACGTCTTGGCCGATCTAAAGATGCAATCTGGACGCAAGGGAAAGCCGTATGGCATCCCATCAGGTTTTCGGGATTTAGATAGCATGACCGGAGGCTTCCACCCAGAGCAGCTTACGGTTATCGGTGGGCGTTGTTCAATGGGCAAAACTGGGTTGGCTTTAGATATAGTGCATCATGTTGCCACTGAGCATAAGATACCAATCCTCTACTTTTCCTTGGAAATGTCAAAGGAGCAATTGGTGTCACGCCTGCTCAGAAGTATGGCGGAAATCGATTCAGGTAAGTTTCGTTTTGATGGAGCAACTAATGCGGAATGGAATCGGCTATCGATGGCAGCTGGCAAATTGAAAGCTGCGCCATTGTTCATAGTTGATTTCAGTGCAACAACTGTTGATGAAATCTGTGGGAAAGTAGCTAGCTTGAATGCAAAAGGCAATGGACCAATGCTGGTCGTAGTTGACTATGTGCAAATGATGGGCGGTAAATACGAAATATTCGACAATCTTTCCGACACGTTGCGCCATTTAAAAATGGCGGCAGTTGAACTGGAAATTCCCATTGTCGCATTAACGCAATTACCCAGAGAAATTGAAAACCGAGAAGATAAGCGCCCACGGCTAATTGATCTTGGAGACTGTACCGATGCTGATGTTGTGCTGTTTGTCTATCGGGATGAATATTACGACCACGCGACTGAGCGTAGTGGGCTTGCTGAAGTTATAGTTGCTAAACAGCGTTTTGGGCCAGTGGGCACTGTGGAATTGTCTTTTGAATCAAGCTGTGGACGGTTTCGAGATAAGCAAATCAAAATGGTGAGGAATTGAGGGAGAAGCGTATGACTCGTAATTGTAAATCAGTGCCTATAGTCAGATTGGGCGATCATGTTTCAAAAATTCAGACTGGTATCACTCCCTGTGACTCAGCGGCTTACAGGAAGAACGGTATTGCCTTGATACGTACCGAGAATGTGCATATGAATAGCTTTGATCCCAACAGACTGGTATTTGTTTCGGAAGAACAAGCAATGAAAGATAGCCTTGTGCAAGCTGGGGATATACTTCTTAACGTCGCCGGTACTTCGTTGGGATGCGCCTGCATGGTACCGGACGGATTATCTTCAGCCAATGTTAGCCAAAATGTTTGTGTCATAAGAGTCACAAAGGAGTTAGAACCTGCGTTTATCACCTACTATATATCCACGCCTGAGTTTCAAAGAAAAATAAAGGCAAACCGATCAGGTGTCAGACGACAAGTGTTGACTAAAAAGATGATCGAAGATTTTGAAATTCCGTTCCTGTCGATTACCGAGCAGAGGCGCATCGCAAAGATTATGTGAACTGCCAGGTAATGACCACTCTAATGCTGTCTGCGACTTGCCGCATAGTCGTAAGAAGCTTCCTCAGTTAGTTAGTGGTGTCACTTTTTCACAGTTGTGCTCCGTAGCTTCCTGGTTGGACCTTTGCCCCAGTCAGGCATTGTTATGATTCTTCTTGTGGCTCCATTGGTTAAATCTCGAATTGCCTTTAATACTCTTGCTTGAGATGGTATCGATTCGTTAGCTTTGATTTGCAGCACCCTCCACCCAGCTACCAGTAATGCTTCGTATTTCATAGCGTCAAGGTCCAACCTGTTGGCGTGGTTGTACCATGAGTCGTATTCGATGGCAATGCGTATGCCATTAACAAAGAGCGCAATATCAATTGTGTATGGTCTGAATCGATGATTCAATCGACCGCCTTTGATCATCTTTTTCAGTTCCCTTTGAGGTTTTGAGATGCGAGCACCATTTACCAGATCCAGACATTTGGGGCAGCCAAGGCTATATGACAGATTGCCGAAGTTGCTCCAGAAAGTATGTCCCTGCTGCTTGCACTTCCATTGCGTTTTGTCGTGAGAACGGACTGGCTTGGAACCAAGCCAAATTAATTCAAACCTTTTCGCAAGTTTTTCGTAGTCGGAGGCGGTTAAGCGAACCTGACTGATTAATTCCTTCCGCAAGCAACCACAAGAGCTAATTATGTGGGCTTGCAAATTGCCTTGTTCTACTTTCACGATTGCACCACAATCACACCGACATTCCCATAACCTGCTGAGCTTGTTTGAGTTGCTCAGTCCAGCTCGTTTTATTACGGTTAGCCGTCCAAATTTCTGTCCTTTTAATTGCAGTACTCTTTCGTTAAATAAACAACCACAGGACTTCGTCTCACCAGACAGCAGTAATTCGCCTCTGACATTTTTGATTTTGCCGCAATCGCACTTACACTTCCATAATGCTCTTTTGGGATTCCCAATCGAATTAGCATATCCAAGGACTTTCAATCGTCCAAATCGTCGTCCTGTTAAATCAATGCGCCGAACGCACTGTCCGCATGATGTGGATGTGCCATTGAGCAAGCTGCTCTGCAAGACCTTCTTTCTTGTCCCACACCGACAAAGGCACTCCCAGTAGGCAATGCGGTTTCGGGTATTTTTTCTGTCCACAAAGCCAATTACCGTCCACTTGCCAAACCGTTTCCCTGTCAGGTCAATCACGATGCCTTGTCGTCTTGAGCATCCACAGGATTTGGTATTGCCACTGAGTAAGTCTTTTCCAGTTGCAGTACATCTAACCCCACAGTCACACTGGCACTTCCACAAGGACCTGCCAGCACTAGTTGAGCCTGCGCGTTTGAGAACTGTCAAACGACCAAATTTCTGCCCAGTTAGATCTTGTAAATTTCCCATTGCCAATTCATGAAGGTAGTTAACCTTCTCTATTGCCATTTCTCGCCTATTTAATGCTTTTATACCCAGAACGGAAGCGATAGCTTCTGGAAACCTATCGCTTCCGCATATTTAATGTCACATGTGGCAAAGAAAATACATAAGTCGGTTAAGAAATTTGGGGATCTCCTGCGACAATTGCGCGAGGAGAAAGGCTGGACGCAGGAAGATTTAGGCGCGGAGCTGGGTACCGATCGGGCATATGTTAGTCAGCTCGAGAGAGGGGCAAAGAATCCGAGTCTTTTGTCTATGGTAAAGCTGGCAGATGTTTTACAAGTCGAAGTCACCTTTGCCGGAGTCAAATTAACTTGACACTCTTGAACCAACAGAAACAACTTCTGATGGCTCTGGCTTAATTACTAGACATGGTTGATGGAGAATATCAATGTCGGTGCTCCATCCGGTGTGCAAAAGAATTGCTCCTAGCAAGTTAAGGCATTCAGTTTCCTCGATTGCTGTTTCTAAGTGACCTTTTCTCTCTAGAAGGCTTGCGAATGATGCAGCAGCAAGGTCAGCATCCGCAATGTGCGGTTCTTCACGCTCTTTGGGTTGCCCTGTCACAAATGCTTCAAATAAGAGCAAGTTCCCTGGTCCGATAGGCTGCTTTGTCCAATCAAAAGTCGCAGACGCCTGAGGGATGCGTTTGCGCAAATTGGAAAGTAAGTAGCGAATCACCACAAGTCCTGTCACCAACACCGTTGCGCTTGGACCGGAGGAAAAGGCGTGACTTCCTTCGCCGCTACGTGCAGTAGTCAATCTCGGATATTCGTCACGCGCTGGAAGAAACATTGGTGCTTCAAATCCCAGGGCAACAGATGCTATCGGCAAAGTTCGGGCTAGAAGCTCAATCAAAGCATCGACGCTAGAACCTTTTTGGTTGGTTAGCCCACGTGCTGACCACCCTATGTTTTTACCAGGTGAGCCAATATCGACAACGACGACTAATGGCCAATTGATTCTCTCGTTCTTCATTTATTTAGCTCCAGATCCCAGTTTATCAAGTCCGACTGCGAAATAGCTTCTGTGCGAAAACCGGAATGGCAAAATAAGCCAGCGGTGTGTTTGTGCAAGTAACGTTCGCGACTTTAATCTTGTGACTTCATCTGGGACATGCGTCTATACAATGTTGCTTTTGAGATTCCTAGAGTTTTACAGACTTCTCTAACAGTTGTCTCAGGATCGTCTAATAGCCTTTTTGCCCTTTCTACTTGTTTTGTACCAAATTTAATTGGGCGGCCTCCTTTTCGCCCGCGGGTACGAGCTGCTGCAAGACCAGCTCTTGTGCGCTCACGTATAACTTCCCGCTCAAATTCAGCTAACGCACCGAAAATGTGAAAAACGAGTTTACCCCCAGAGGTGGTTGTATCAATCTTTTCCTGAAGGCTCATCAAACCTATTTGATCTTCGTTTAGACGTCCTACAACGTCGATTAGGTGCCTTAGGGAGCGACCCAATCTGTCTAATCTCCAAACAACTAGTGTGTCGCCCTCTCTCAGGGCTTCCAGTGCTTTGTTTAAACCCTCGCGACTGTCCTTGGAAGCACTTGCAATATCCCTGTAGATTTTCTTGCAACCCGCTTTGGATAAAGCATCGTGCTGAAGTGATAAGTTTTGATCGGTAGTCGAAACCCGCTCATATCCAATCAACATGTCTCATTACCCGTAAGGAGCGCTAGTTGTGATACTTTGATTATAAGATGAGTTATGAGACAATGCAAGTCCGATTAATAGGGAAAAGAACCCTCTATTGGGTATTAGTCTCATAAACGGTGGTTTATAAGACAAAGCCTTTTAGGAGCGCTCAACTATTTTTGGATACCAGACAAAATCAACCAGTATCCGGGTAGAAATATCTCAAGAAGGCAGAAATTGATGTTATGACCATCTCGATTCCTAGAACTAGCAATCGAATCCTAATTCTTAGTGCTTTGCCACTTGAGAGAATTGAAATCTGCGCCTTTTTGGAAAGCACAAGAGAGTTAGAATACGATGGGAGAACTTACTATGAAGGTGTGTTTGAAGAATACACAGTAGTGGTTGGCGAAACTGGAATGCGCAACAGTCAAGCTGCAATCGTGACTGCAAGTGCATTATCGAAATTTACACCGAAGTTTGCAATCTTTATCGGCGTAGCGGGCGGATTGAAAGATGTTGAAATTGGTGATGTCGTTTTTGCATCTTTTGTGAGCAATTACGCTTCAGGAAAGGAGACCGTCGGCAGTACTGCCGGAACAAGTTGCCAATCGGAATTTAAGGCGAGACCGTGTGATCGCTATCCGCCGTCATCGTTGCTCAAATTAGCTGAAAAGATTACAAACGATAAAAAATGGCAAGCACGAATCGCAAATGCAGCGCAGACTTCTCCGAAAGCGTACATTGGTCGGATTTGTTCTGGTGATGTTCTCGTGGCTGATGCTAATGCGCATACAGTCAAAAACATTACTGATCACTATAACGACGCATTAGCCTTAGAAATGGAGGGTGCCGGTTTTATGGGCGCGGCTTACGAAAAATCTTACGAAGCTGTGGTTGTTCGTGGGATTTCGGACATGTTGAGCAAATCGGCAGAGACAGACGGTAAACAGCAACCTATCGCAGCCAATCATGCCAGCGCATTCGTTTTTGAGTTGATTTCCGCTTGGTTGAGCAAACAGTCATTAGAAAAGACTGAACCAGTCGTAGCAGAAACAGCGGAGGAATCCAAGCCGATGGAGGCTAAAGAATCATCCATTGGGAAGGAAGGTCCTATCAACCCAATGGTTCCCGGTGATTTGGTATCAGAGAAGCGGGAAACACAAACTACCACTGATGATGTTCAAAAGAATACAGCGAAGGAGATAGATGTCGACAAGACATCTGCTGCGGTAACCAGGTTCTGGCACATGCCTGGCAATGGGAGTGGTACATGTGTTGAGTTGATTGTGAGGGTTGTTAGCAAGGGAAGTGGTGCCAATGAAGCTGAGTGTGAAGCACTCGGACTCTCATATGGACGAAGCATTAGGCGTTCTATAGACATTGTTGAACCATCAGAGCTTTGTGGAAAATATGCATTCACCAAAATACTATATGCGGATTACAACAACGCAGGCTGGTTTTATGACCTCACGCAAAGTGAACCGATCAAATTAATGGCAAGGCTAGAATGGGGTTTTGGAACAAGGCGAATTTACCCAACAGTGGAAGAAAAACTTAACGCCATGGAGCAACGCAAACCGGAGCCATCGGTAAAAATGGTAAAAGAGGAGATACATGGCCTGATATTTGTTAAGTTTTACCCCGATGGCTAATCTAGCTTGTTTCATTGTTTTTGAGGCCAGCCAATCAGATATTTCGCGAAGTAGTAAGACCTTTCCATAGTAGGAGAAGGAGCATTAATGAACAAATTTGGCTTCAATGATTCCGACTGGGAGGCTGCTAAGACGGAAGCCAAGGAAATCCTAGGAAAACGAGCAAGTGCCAGAATAAAGCAGACAATTACCTATTCTGAATTAGTGAGCCAGATTCATTCCATTAGGTTGGAAGCAAATGATGATCCGCTTGCAGAACTGTTAGGAGAAATTTCGATCGAGGAGGATGCACTTGGAAGAGGAATGCTCTCAGTGATTGTTGTCCATAAAACAGGCGACTTTATGCCTGGACCGGGATTTTTTGAACTTTGCAAACGGCTAGGTCGGGACACGGCTGATAAGCAAAAGTGCTTCATTGATGAGTTTAAAAAAGTCTGTGCTTATCACGCGGCAAAGTCTTCAGAGTCGGAAGTAACACAAGCTGAGAATATGATTGACGTGATTTCCGGACGGCGCGATGCTTATCCTGGGTTTCAGAAGGACTCAAAGAAAAGACGGGCTATAGAGATCCGGGCTATGGAAGTTGCAGAATCCTACTATAAGCGCAAGCTCACAGGTTGGACAATTGAGAATGTTTCTGCAGAGAAGCCATACGATTTGCGTTGTACGCGAAAAGGACACAATGAGCTACGCGTCGAAGTGAAGGGTACTCAAATGAGTTTCGGCAAGATTGTGCTTACTCGCAAAGAGGTCTTAAATAAAAGATCTCATCCTAATACGGTTTTATTTCTCGTAACAAATATCAAGGTGGTGTCTTTGGAATCGGCATATGAGGTTTCCGGTGGAGACGAACTAGAGATTGATCCTTGGGTTCTTGATGAAGAAGATTTAGAACCCCTGCAGTACTCTTATGCACTACCTCAGTGAACATATAGATGAAAGATCAGACTGGACTTTTTCGCCAATAGGCTCCTTTCATATTTGTTTGCCGTTTGATTTGAATTTCAGCTTGCGGACGCTTAAAAGAATCAGCTACAGCGAGGTGACCAATGACCACTTGGTCTCGTGGCTGTTTGGCAAAGGCAGATCAAATTTCATCAGCAAATGACTGGAGCCTTTTCGGTTAAAATATCGATTTGCATTTTGAAATGCCAAACCGAGACTGTGGGCTATAGGGAGTATTTCTTTTGTTTACCCGGTTTTGCATTGTCATGATTGTGTGGCAATTACACTCCTAGCCACTTGCGTTGTCGCCGGAGTTCCGTCCACTTTCTTGATCGCCATTACAAATTCAGCCGACGTCATTTCTTTGCTATGCTGCCGAAGGAATGTCTTGCTTTTCTTGAGCGGCTGCTGATGAAGCACGAACTCAAAATCGTCAATCTCCCTTTGCCAGAGTTGTGTCAGCAACATCCGGTTGAGCTTTATGTACCGAGCTAATGACTTGAAATGATTCGGTGGCAGGCTACCTTCCAGAATTTCAATTGGCTGATCAACGCTTACGGTTGCTCGAATAGCCGATTCATAGACCTTTAAACGCGGACGAGTGGAAGATCTTGCTCTAGTTTTTGGAATGCGGTCGGGTCGAGTTATCCAGATCTTGAACGGCAAGCCTGTTTCTCTTGGATGCAGACTTGTAGGATACTCGTTTAATAGTTTACGCCGAAATGAAATTGCCGAGGTCATTGGCTTCTCCTTCTTCTCCATTCTATCGCGGCTGATTGCAGAATACATGCAATGGCGCTTACGAGATTGACCTGGCCAAGCATTGGCTGTTATATTGGAAAAACGCCGATTTGAAATTCTCAGCTTGCGGGCGTAACAAAATCAGCTAAAGCGAGGCTTTATGACAATTATCTCCTCTGGCTCCGTGCCAGATTTTAATGAAATGGATGCTGCAAAGGATTGGAAGCTTTTTTGCAGCAATGTAGATTTGGTTCTTCGACGTGTGAAAGACATTATTGCCTGCAGCGATTATTTCTTCTGCCGACCAGCTTTTGGTTTATGCAATTGGACTTATGTTAACGGTGATGGACCTTTGAGTCTTGGCCATTTGTTGTTAGGTTGGCGCGATGGCGTACTGGTTGGAATGTGTCCTGTATGTAGCGGTAGTGTCTTAGTGGTATCTTTTGCCGGTTCTCCACTCTCTGGAAGCAACCGATGGACTGGTTTCTGTCTTGGTTGCCGGGCTAGGCGGAAAGGCTCATGGCAAAGCGGATTTAGCGCCGTGATGTTGTACGTGGTGGAGTTGCGAAGAAAATATCCATTTGAGATCGGCGAATGGGAGACCTATGTCGGCGAAGTCTTTTCTTGGGGCGGTGATGGAACAAAATTGGGAGTCAAAAGACATCTCGTAACCAAGCACGTTACCGAGCCTGCCAGCTTTGAAGCCTTAATTGCTGAGCTAATGAGCGATAATTGTCGTCGAGCAAATCCGCCAAAGATAATCAAGCTAAAGGAAGAGTTCAAACTCCGGTTAACCAAACAATCGTAGGGAGGAGGAGAATGCAACCCAAGAAAACAGGTGTGAGTAAAAAAGTGTCGTTGGCGTACACAAGAGGGATTAGTTTGAAAGGTTTGCCAGGCGACAAAACAGAAACGGGTAAACTGCATCGTTTCCTTCTGTCAATTATGCCTCGGCTCGACACAGATTTTGAACCTTATGGAAAGCGCTCTCGAATCGAAGGCGATACCATTCCAATGGATTGTAGTTGCCAATGCAAACACTTCCAGCCGTTGAAATCAATGCCTTTTGACTGGGGCGTTTGCACCAATAAGAAGAGTCCACGATGCGGATTGTTAACTTTCGAGCATCAGGGCTGCTCTGAGTACGAACAGGCTTAAGTGCTATCTGGTGATTCCGAGAATTTGCATTGGTAACACCGGTGAGTGGTATAGGACTGCTCACTCCGAGTTATTGTGAGTTAACTGAAATCGTCTATCTGACGAGCAGCACCCATAATGCGGCTAAGGTTTTCCCACCTGGTCCGTCAATGTCCTTACGTACATCGCTCAAGGTTCCAATGGTGTCATAGTGACTGTCCTTGATGGTATCGCCTTCTAGCACGGCTACGGTATCATAGTGACTGTTCTTGATCGCATCACCGTCTATAATGCCTATGGTGTTATAGTGACTATCCTTGACGGTATCACCCTCAATCCTACCAATGATGTTATAGTGGCTGTCCTTAAGTGTGGTCCCATCGAATGTATATTGACTCATAGTTGAAAACCTCCTTTGTCTTTACTTGCCGGACTCGGATTCTCTCGTTATGGCATCATCCAAGTGAACGATCTTTTCTTGCAACTGCTCGATCATTGCAAGCATGTCATAGCTAATGCGCTGCGAGTCTGCATAGCCTCTATGGCTGCATTCACGTAGAATAAAATCCATACGTGACTGAAGTTCGTCTAGGTACTTAACACACTGCTTGCCAGCGTAAGGCACGTCACTATGCCCAAGTCCGAATCCCATAAATTTACCTCTAGGTAGCAGCAATAATAATAGTCTGGACATTCCAATTAAATTACTGGGTCTGCCTTGATGATTTTCTCCTGCGAAGAATGTATTGTTCAGCCTGGTTGCCTTCCTAAACATATGCCTCTTTTTCTCCCCTTCCCAAACGATGTGTTTCGTGATGTGAAAGGAAATTGCATGTCCGCGACAATGCCTCTGCAGCCATTTTGTCATCTCACGCTGCAATTAGAATGCAATGTCATAAAATGTTGGATGACGGGTCAGCGCCGACTAACTTTTGAAGAATCAGAAAATAGGTCAGCGATTGCAATTCCAAGCGCGTCAGCAATGGCTGCAATATTCTTTAATGTTGGATTGGCTTCTGAACGTTCTATACGCCCGTAATAGGAACGATCAATTTCAGCTTCTTGGGCAAATGCTTCCTGGCTGTAGCCAGCCTCGATGCGCAGGCGTTTGACGCGCTTGCCGAAATTATCAATTATCTTGTCATATCTCTTCATGTCCAAATACTGTCCCCTTAAAGGGGATTTCAGTCCACGGTAATGAGTCCACGGTAATGAAGCCTAAAATTAACCTTCCTTCTGTTACTTGTGTGCTTGTCAAGGGTACGAGATCTATGGAATAAGTGACAATGGCTTTCGACGGGGTTTAATGATGAGTAGGATTCGCACCGTGAAGGGGCGTTATTCGCCAATGGGCAAGCGCGTGAATATTCGCCATCCTTCAACCAAATCAAGACGAAAAACAGAGAAGTCAGCCACCAATAAAGGGAGATCGGAAACAAAGCCTAGACGAAGGCTTCGGTCTAGCGACTATACAAGTCTAGGTAGAGAAAGAGGGTTCCGATGGGTGGGGACTGAATTGCCGCCAAATGGCAAAACAAAAACTGAATGGGAATGTCTACAAGGGCATCGATGGACTGCGGTTTATGGCAATATTCGGCGAGGTTCCGGTTGTCCAGTTTGCTCTAGGGAGTCGAGCGGTAGGAAACGGCGTCTGGCAGGAGCGTACTATGACAAGTTAGCAAAGAAGCGCAACTTTTGGTGGTTGGGAACTGAGGTGCCTGCCACAGCTGCTAAAACAGAATGGCAGTGTCCTAAGAAACATAAATGGACAGCGAGCTACAACAGCATTGAGAGAGGCTCTGGGTGCCCTAAGTGCGGAAATCTAAGTAGCAGTGAAAAGAGACGGCTGCCAGCAGATCGTTATGAGGCGTTAGCGCGAAAGAATGGACTTCGCTGGCTGGGTCAATCGGTACCCAATAACAAAACCGCAACACGATGGCAATGCTCAAAGAAACATACGTGGACAGCAACATATGGCTCGATTCGGAGAGGATCAGGATGCCCATTATGTGCCAGGCTTGTTGTGAGCGAGAGGCAAAAACTTAAACCGAGTGACTACAAGAGACTTGGAAGGGACAATGGACTTCGCTGGCTGGGACCAGAAGTGTCAAATACCA
>JAKFVJ010000002.1 GCA_021732245.1 Candidatus Obscuribacterales bacterium
AGCGACGCCAATGCTCTCAAGCTGAGCAACAAGCTCCGGCACCAATGAGGATTTTTCTGTCACTGGTTCCATCAGAAGCGCATCAGCTCTTGATTGAACAATCAATACCGGACACCTCAATGTTGCCACGAGCCTTTCGCTTGCCCGCACATTCTCCGCACTTTCGCCGAGGATCACGAGATCCACACTGGTCGCTCTACGCTCAATTTCTTGGACTTTACTGCCAACATCCACATATTGCTCGACTCTAATACCGGCTCCTTCAGCCAGCGCTGTGAAGAACATGAGCAGTGACTCTCCCAGCCCCACAAGCGCTTTCGCAATCGCCTGTTCTGCCTCAATGAACACCCCACTGCCACAGAAGCTTCGCTCACCACAGCCACAAATACAAAACCCTTCCAGCTCAAAAATGCGCTGGGGATCAACCACGAATTGCGCATCGATATTTGTGTTTCGAGTACGGGCCAGGGCAACAGCTGTCTCGCCGGCCATTTTCGCTGCCGGCCCGCCCTCAATGACGAAAAGAATGGAATTCATAATGCCTCCTCGGGCCTAGGCGCCTACTATTTAAGATCTATTTAACACATGCGCCTACTTCCTGGCATCGGCCAAAAGACTGGTAAACAGTAGGAAATCAAAGAAGACCTTCCAAAAGACACGCTATAGAGCTAGGGATTCTCCTCCTTCTTTCCGTGCTGACAGGCATTCTCTGCCTGGTCCTTTTCATTTAATCCATCCCGCTCCACTTCAGCCTTTGCAAGGACAAACCCAGAATAAATCTCTTTCAACCCATATACAGCAAGTCCGATAGATACGGCAGCCAGTAATAGATGCACCTTGTATCGCAGCATATTGTTTTTTAACATAAGCCACGGGTCACCATGAAACTTGTTTAGCGGGTCTGTGCCATCTAGAAACTCACGAGAATCGGGAATGCCATCACCATCAAGATCATCTCTATCACCAAGAGCAATGCCTAGTTGTCCTGGATCTGACACGGTTTGCAAAAAATTTGCTCGTCCCAGCTTTTTGATAATCTGATTGCCGAACTTATTCAAGATTGGACTATCCACATTCTGCCCAGGTTGCATCGCTGCTCGCGCTTGATTTAGACGAGTCATCTCCGCTGCGCTGAGGCTGCCTATCTGTCCGCCTCCATCACCAACTGGTCCGTTATCATTGACATGACACATGGAGCAATTTACTGTTCTTCCAGAATGTTTCTCGACAAAAGTCTGGTATTGCGGATATGACCCAGCTGGAGTTACAAACGATAGCCAAGCAATAACACAAAGCACACCCGACCTTGCAGCTGCAAATGCTATCATCTTCAATACCAGCCACATACTGCCAGATCTCATCTTTTCACCAGCTCATAGATCTGTTGCCCGAACAGAGTCATTGCCGCAAGATATGCGCTAGCCGCCAATGCCAAATAGCGCAAAGTTCTTCGTGAACTCTTCCTAAACAGCCATGGCGTAAGAAACAACACGACGACAACTGTAGACGTTCCCAATAAGACGGCCCAGAAAGGCAACAGCTCAAGCGGGTAGTACAAAAAATAGAAGTACCACTCCGGTTTGATGTCTGGAGGTGTCGCTCCCAAGGCATTGTACGGGTCCAACAGAGGAAACGGAAGAAAGCAATCGAACGGCACACAAAGAGAGAGAAAGAAGACAACGAAAAAGACCGCGGCCCATACAGACAAATCTTTGACAAAGAAAAATGGAAAGAAAAGCTCCCTCTTCTTCGCCTCACGATCGATACCCTGGCTCATTCCATGCAACTGCACCAAAACCAGGTGAACAAACAGCAAAACAGCAAGCGCCAGTGGTAATATCACAACATGCAGTGCATAAAACCGCGTTAGAGTGACTTGTCCAACTGTCGCCTCACCCTGAAACGTCTCCCGCACAATATGCGGAACTCGGGACAGCACTCCCGGCAAATATGCACCTGTCGCATCTAGAGCTTGCAAGCCAACTTTGGTGGCATTGACTGCAATCTGGTTCCAGGGAAGCAAATAACCTGTAAAGCCAAGAGCAAATGTAATGAAAAGCAAGAGCACGCCAGCAATCCAAGTGATCTCTCGCGGCTTTGTAAATGCCTTCATAGCAAATGCCGATATCAGGTGAACCAGCGCAAAAAAGATCATGAAGGATGACGACCAGGCATGCATGTTTCGCACCACAGCGCCAACGCTAACATGATTCATGATGTACTCGACCGATAGATTCGCATCATTGACTGTCGGCTCATAATAAAAGAGCAACAGAAGTCCGGTACCTACTTGAATCATCAGAAAGAAAAGCGTTAGTCCACCCATGTAATAGCCCCAGCTCATACGATGGACTGGAACAGTCTTTTGCTGCACCATCGATTGAAAATTCAATTTCTCGACCGGAAACCGTTCGTTAAAGAATTTAGCCACTGCACCGAATATAGTGGCAGAACTCATGAAACCGACTCCGTGTTCTTCACAATGTAAACGGCCGTGTCAGGCGGGTAGTTGCCGCTTAGATTTCCAGTTCCTTTGCCATCTGCACTGCGACCAGCAATTATGCGCCTTTCTTTGTTCATTAGCACCCAGCTAATATGCTCAAGTGGTAGCTTGGCTGGGGCACCGGGATTTGGCTTTCCGGTCTCAATATCGAAGTACGAAACATGGCACGGGCACAATACTTGATTGCGTTCATTAACCTGATTACCGACCGTGCAGCCTAGATGCGTGCATTTAGCGGACAACAGAATTGGCACCCCATCGCGACCAACAAAGGCTAGTGCCGGACGCAATTCATAATCAATAAAATACTTGCCCGTAGTTGCTTGTAGATCGCTCAATTCGGCCACGAAGATGTAATTGTTATGTTGGCGCTCGAGTTCCAGTTGCTTGAGCGCCACTGTCTCTTGCATTCTCTTGAGGCGAGTCTCCAGAAGCTCACCCTCTTCACTTTGCGAGAGCCTTGGACCGAAGAAAAACCGAAAGAATTTATCTGCTATGCCTATCGACAACAAGAAAGCCCCTGACGCCAGAGCTACGGCTCCTCTCAGAAACCGGCGTCTTGCCTGAGCGTTTCTTTCAAGCGAAGATTCGCCCAAATCAGTCTTGGCAACGGTGTCTCCACTATCTTCCGCCATCACAGAGCCTACTTGCTTGCTTGCAATTCATTCCATCACAACTCGCTACCAATTGTACCAGCCCATGCTGGTCATTTGCATCATCCCAGACCCCACTAGTTTTCAGTCGCAAGAATGATGTCTTAAATCCTATCTCCACCTCATAATAGCTTTACCTTGATAGGTGATCGCTATGTCTAGAGTGTATCTTTTGATTTTGCTGTTCTTCACGGCATTCTTGGCGGTGGGTTTGCCGACAACGGCACAGTCGCACACAGATCATCTCGATCACCAGCAGCCGGCTGATGTGCCCACTCACACGGTGCCGCAAACGTTCACAAAACAACCGCTTGCAGAACAATTACGCCCAAATCAAACCATTCAAGCAGCTCCAAACCTCCAAGGCCGGGTCATTCTCAATCAATTCAGAAAACAATCAAATCAATTGCCTGATGCCCAACAAGGCATAAATTCTGAAACTCCTGAGAACTCGGGCGATTACACGTTCCACAGTCAAAGAAAGCCGCTTTTTCCGCAAACAAACACACAGATGCAACAACAGATCCCTCAACAACTCCCACAACAAAACCAGCCCACTTACCAACTCCGGCCCGGACAACCGACTTATGACCCACGATTCTTTCAGCAACAACCGGATCAGCAACAACAGTATCCGCCAGGCTATGAGCTATGGCCTGAACAGCCACAAGGAGCGCCACAATACTTTCAACAGCCGCCGATTAGATATCAGACGCCAAGACGACCAATCTTCCGATTTTTCCCCTGGACTGGCGGCTGTTGAAAGGCAGCAAAAGATAGAAACACAAGTGCCACCACAAGAAGGAAGCACTTCTTGAACAGATCTCTGACTGACTTCAAGAAGACAAATGCACTCATGCCTCCCCCGCCTGTTTCACTGGTTTCCTTACTGCCATACCGAAACCCTCTGTCTTGATGTGATCTGCCGGCACACCGAGATTTTGCAGATCACAACTCAAGCCCTCCATCATCCCTGACGGTCCACATAGATGAACGCGCGCATTGACCAGATCCGCGACCCTCTCCAGGATCTGCTGGGCCGTCAAATGCCCATAAATTGCCTCCGGATACGGGTCCTGTCAGCATGTCGTCACGCGAACGGTTCTGATCATGTTTCTGTGCAGACTCGGCAGCCTAAATTCAATGGCAGAGCTTTGACTCATTGTCACCGGCGACATAAAACCGCGGGATAATTGGTATTTACAAGTGCTTCATTTGGAAAGCCAGAGCTGACAGGATGCAAGAGCAATCAGACGGCCAAAATTCTTCAGCCTCCCTTGGGTCGGCACACCTGCATTGACGGTGAAATGTTTCAAGTGCGGTAGCGCCGCGGTTAGGATTTTAAAAAGCGCCTGCTGCGCAATTGCCGGCGGCAGCAAAGTCCACTACCGTAAAACACAGTCGAGGGTGAACCCTAACCCCTAGCCTACGGCGGAATAATCGGGCAGCCGAGGCTGACTTAGCAACTTAACAGTGTATAGTGTACCCCCCTATGCTATACTTTTCCTTGGGTTAGAAGCAAAGAGGCAGGTATGGCCCATACAATCAAAGAAAAGAAGAAATTGATCGACCGTGTCAGGCGCATTCGGGGGCAGATAGATGCTATCGAAAGGGCACTTGAAGAAGAAATGGACTGTTCTACGATCCTTCATCACATTGCTGGATGTCGCGGAGCCATGAATGGTGTAATGGCTGAGGTTGTAGAAGGGCATATTCGTTCGCACATTCTCACCAGTGGCACCAGCCGGAAGGACAAACAAGGACAGGCACAAGCAGCTGAAGACTTGATAGACCTAGTCAAATCTTACCTAAAGTAAATGAGGCATACAGGATGACGATCAAAAACACCAAGCCACAAGCTAGCCCGGCGGTCGAGCAACCTCAACATGAAGAACATAATGTTGAGAAATCGGACGTTATCCGTATCGCCTTTGTAGGGTTGGTAGTGCTTCTGTCCGTGTTGCACGTGCCTTATTTCAATGTCCTAGCAATTGCAGCAACGCTTATCGGTGGCTATCCGATATATGAAGAGGCCTTTTCTAATTTGCGCGAGCGTCGCATGACCATGGAACTATCCATGTCTATTGCCTTATTGGCAGCGCTGGCAATTTCTGAGACGTTTACAGCTCTGTTGATTACGTTTTTCGTGCTAATTGCCGAAGCGCTGGAAAAACTGACAATCGGTCGTGGACGAAACGCCATCGAGCATCTGGTATCACTGCTGCCCCAGGACGCCTTCATCCGCCGGGGTGATGTTGTAGAGGAACGCAGAGTCTCAAATCTTCAAATCGGAGATATCGTTGTAATCAAGCCAGGCTCGCGTGTTCCCGTTGATGGATTTGTCATATCAGGTCATTCTTATATCGACCAGTCCACTATTACGGGTGAGTCGGTACCCTCGGAGAAGATGGCTGGCGCAATTGTTTATGCCGGTACGATTAACCAGTCAGGCACGCTCGATGTCAGAACCAGCGGAATAGGACAGGACACGGCATTTGGCAAAATCATTCATGCGGTCGAGACTGCCGATCTGTACAAAGCACCAGTACAGAAAACTGCCGACCGGCTGGCGGGTTATCTTGTTTACTTCGCCATAGGCTGCGCGCTGCTGACATTTTTGATCACGCATAATGTGAAGGCAACGATTTCTGTGGTGATTGTTGCCGGAGCTTGTGGAATTGCTGCCGGGACGCCGCTGGCAATTTTAGGTGGTGTTGGCAGGGCGGCCAGAGCTGGGTCTATTATCAAAGGCGGCTTGTTCTTGGAGCTTCTGAGCCAGATCGATACGGTAGTATTTGATAAGACCGGGACGCTTACTTACGGCACGCCAACGGTTACCGAAGTTGAATGCCTGAATGGTGCCTCTGAAGTTGAGGTTCTGCAGTCGGCAGCGGCTGCCGAGTCGGTCTCGGAACACCCACTAGGCAAAGCTATCGTTCAAGAAGCGCAGAATAAGGGTCTTTCTATCCGGCAGCCCGAGCAATTCAATTATGCTCCCGGCAAGGGAATCGCTTGCCGGCTTGATGGCAACCCAATGTTAGTCGGCAACCGCAGCTTGTTTGTCGAAAATGGATATGACGTGTCTTTATTGCCGCCCACGCGGGCCGAAACATCAGAAGTGCTAGTAGGTAAGGACGAGAAGACTATTGGTATTATTCACATTGCGGATATAATTCGACCAGAAGCTAAAAAAGCTGTGGCAGATTTGCAAGCCATGGGCATAAGGTCAGTTCTGTTGACTGGTGATACTGAGGCGATTGCACAAAGCATCGCCGGTAAAGTGGGAATCGTTGAAATCGCGGCCGATGTGTTGCCGGACGAAAAGCAGGCGTACATCAAGAAGCTGGCAGCCTCTGGTTGTCGTGTGGCAATGGTGGGAGACGGAGTGAATGATGCCCCCGCATTAATGGAAGCATTGGTTGGTATCGCCATTGGCTCTGGTACTGATGTTGCCAGGGAATCGGCTGATGTGGTTTTGATTGGCAGCGATCTCGGGCGCCTTGTTGAAACCGTTCGCATAGCGCACCGGTGCAGGCGAATTATCCTGACCAATTTTCTAGGAACTCTGGTTGTCGATGGAGCAGGAGTGTTGCTGGCCGCATTCGGTTTTTTGAGCCCTCTTCTTGCAGCTTTCATTCACGTGAGCTCGGAGTTGATTTTTATCATGAATTCGGCACGGTTATTGCCTGCCCGCGCCAGTTCGTTGCCGGTACACAGCCTGGCTGGCAACGGCAATCGGTGCTTGAAGCAGGCGAAAGTCAAATAGAGAGGCAAACAAGCAACTTGTATCTAAAGAGCGTCAACTCAAATTCGAGACGCTACCGGAAAGCTGAGAAGTAACTTTTGTGATGATCTGTCGATTGCTAATACCGGTCATGCTCTTTGTTGCTGAATCAGATTGATTACCTGGGAGCAAAAATGCTAAAAGTCCTTACTGCCGCCATAGTTGCAGCTGTGCTGTGCGGAAGTCTAGCGAGTTGTTCGCGACAAGAAGCCCATGAAGAGGCAGACGTGTCGTCTGCTCCGCCAGACACTATAAGGTTTTCTCCGACAGCCGTTAAACGGTTCGGCTTGAGGACGCTGACAGTGGGAGACAGAGCCGATACGCAGACTCTCATTACGACAGGGGAAATCAAGGCGGACGAGAACCGGGTCTTTCACATCAATTCACTTACCAATGGCCGTGTGATAAGTGACAAGGTCATGCTTGGCGATATCATTCATCCTGGGCAAACGCTGGCGGTGGTCCAAAACCTTGATGTGGCAAAGGTATATGGAGAATACATTCGCCAAGCGCATGAGAACGAAATCCAGGTGCATTTATCTGAGACGCGCTTGGCTCTGGCAAAAAAGAACTATGACCGACTAAAGAGGCTCTACGCAGAAAAGATTGCTGCCGAAAAAGATTTTTTGAAGGCGGAGTCGGATATGAAGCTAGAAGAGGAGATACTTCGTGGCAATAAGGAGCACGGCAGCCATCTCCGGGAGGAAGCTAAAGTCATGCTGGCAGCATATGGCGTCCGACTCGGCGACAGTCAATCCGAGCGCATTGAGAGTAACAGCCCGATAACCACGCCGCGTGGAGGCATGATTATAAAAAAGTCGGTCACAGTTGGCGATGTCGTCACCAATACGGAGCCCCTGTATGTAGTCGGCGATCTGAGATATGTGTGGCTCGATATTGCTGTTTACGACAAGCAGCTTCAGAGCATTAAAGAGGGAGATCGCGTCACATTTACTAGCGACAGTCTCCCCGGCCGAACCATCACGAGTCAAATCAGTTATATAAAGCCATCCACAGAAGATGCCAGCGGCACATTTGTAGCGAGGGCAATCTTAGAAAATCCGGAGATGAAGCTAAAGCCAGGCATGCTTGGGCAGGTGACAATAATGAATCGCGAACCGGCCAAATATCCGTTTATCCCAGAGGAAGCACTGCAAAAATACGGAAAGGAACAATTTGTCTTCCTGGTCGAATCAGATGATGTTTACAAAAAACAGCTCGTAGAGCCGACGAAAAAGGTAGAAGGTGGGTACCTGATCGCCCACGGTATTAAAGCAGGACAACGGATCATTGGACAAGGCAGTTTCACGCTTAAGGCTGAGCTACTCAAGGGCACCATGGCAGGAGAAGACTGATGGAAAATCTCTTTGCCAATTTGGTCAAGCATCCCTTAGCTATCTGCCTTTTTTTCTTTCTGTGTGTGATTGGCGGCATTCAGGCACTCGCGCATTTGCCGATCGATGCTTTTCCTGACCTGGCAAACAACCAGGTGCAAATACTCACTGATGCGCCAGGCATGGCACCACTGGAAGCGGAACAATTGGTGACAATTCCTATTGAGTCGATCATGAACGGGCTGCCGGGAGTTACGCAAGTCCGGTCAATGTCTAAATTCGGACTTTCCGTCGTGACGGTGGTCTTTCTCGATAATGTCGATACTTATTTTGCGCGACAGCTTGTTTTCGAGCGTCTACAGTCAGCGCGAGCCCGCTTGGCTAAGGGCATCGAGCCACAGCTTGGTCCAGTGGCTACAGCCATGGGTGAAATTTATCAGTACGTTGTGGAAGGAAATTCGTACAGCGCCACCGAGCTGAAGACGTTACAGGATTGGGACATCAAATATCAATTGCGCTCGGTGCCGGGCGTCGCTGAAGTTAATACATTCGGTGGAAACACTCAAGAATATGTAGTCACCATCCTTCCGGTCAAGCTCCAGCAGTATGGGTTGACCTTGCAGGAAGTCTTTGAGTCCCTTAAGCGAAACAACGATAACTTTGGCGCTGGAGTAATTAACCACGAAGCGGAGCAATATACGGTGCGTGGTATCGGCCGGGTTCATAACATTGGCGACATTGAAAACATCATTGTGAAGTCGCGAGCGGGAGTGCCGATTTACGTGCATAACATAGCCGACGTTGGTGTGGGCACAGCCTTGAGGCAGGGCGCTGCGACTAAGGATGGTATGGGTGAAGTGGTGACAGGCATTGTGATGATGCTCAAGGGCGAAAACAGCCGTGAGGTAATTAACCGCGTCAAAGATCGCATCGAGCAAATTAAGAAGACTTTGCCTGAAGGCGTAACTGTGAGACCATTTTATGACCAGTCAGTCCTAGTCGACCAGACCATACATACTGTCGCGAGCAACCTAGTGGAAGGCGGTACGCTCGTCATCCTTGTCCTTTTGCTCATGCTCGGTAATCTGCGTGCCGCTTTGATAGTGGCTGCAACAATTCCAATTTCCATGATGTTTTCCTTTATGGGCATGAAGGCTATGGGCATAACAGCGAACATTATGAGCCTCGGTGCGGTCGATTTTGGAATGATTGTCGATGGCTCAATTGTGATGGTGGAGAACAGCCTTCGCCGGCTGGCTCACAGAGAGGATGATTCAACCACCAATTTCCAGATTATCCAGGAGTCTGTAAGAGAAATGGCTCGTCCTATTCTGTTTGGAGTGCTTATCATCACTGTAGTTTATATGCCTATTCTCACTCTGCAAGGCATGGAATACAAAATGTTTTCGCCGATGGTTTTCACAGTTTGCTTTGCTCTTCTTGGATCATTGCTGACTGCGCTGTCGTTGATTCCTGTCTTATGCTCGCTTTTGCTACGGGGCAAGGTCAAGGAATGGGAAAGCCTGATTCTTAAGGTCGTTAAGCGACCTTACCTGGTGAGCCTGGAGTGGTGTCTTACAAATCGTGCTGCTACCATCACGGCGGCGGCATTGATGTTGGCCATTACTGTCGCTTCAGTACCTTTGCTTGGAACTGAATTTGTACCGAGGCTAGAGGAAGGCAACATCATTATTGAAACACGCAATTTGCCGAGCATCTCATTGCCGGAGGCGGTGAAGGTCTCCACTAACATCGAGCGGGCGATTAAACACGTGCCCGAAATCGACACTGTAGTGTCCCGCACGGGCAGACCAGATCTGGCCACAGATCCGATGGGCGTGTATCAGACGGATGTTTATGTGATGTTAAAGCCTCATGAAAAGTGGCGGCCGGCTATGACCAAACAAAAACTTGTCGATGAGTTACGACAGATCCTAAAAGATGGAGTGCCTGGGTGCTCCTTCAATTTCACCCAGCTGATCGCCATGCGTGTTGATGAGTTGGTGTCCGGGGTGCGATCTGATGTAGCGGTAAAACTTTTTGGGGATGACGTCGATGTCTTGCGTGATAAGGCTGCCGACATTGAGAAAGTTCTAGAGAATGTAGGAGGACACACAGATCTACAGGTTGAAAAGCTAACCGGAAGCGGGCAATGCCTGATTACACCGGATCGACAACGCATGGCTCGATATGGCGTCAATGTTTCAGACATCCAGGAGGTCCTGCAAACGGCAGTGATGGGAATGCCAGTCTCTGAGGTACTGGAAGGCCGCAAGCGCTTCGAATTGAGAGTCAAATTCCCTGAAGGAAGCGAGATTGATCCGCAGGCGCTGCAAAACCTCTTGGTGCAGAATTCCGCCGGAAAACGGCTGCCGTTATCACAAGTAGCTAGTGTTGAACTTAACGAAGGTGTGGATGCAATAAACAGAGAGTTTGCACAACGCCGTATCGTCGTGCAATGCAACGTACGCAATCGCGATGTGGGATCTTTTGTGAAGGAGTCCCAAGAAAAACTGCGCTCAATGAAATTTCCACCGGGATACTATATTCAGTGGAGCGGTCAATTTGAGAATCAACAACGGGCTATGCAGAAGCTCTCTTTTGTCGTTCCTCTTTCGATCTTGATCATTTTCTTCCTGCTTACTGCTACGTTTGCCTCAGTTAAGCACGCACTTCTGGTGTTACTGAATGTTCCCTTTGCGTTGATCGGCGGGGTAGTGGCATTATGGCTACGCGGCATGTATTTGAGCGTTCCTGCTTCGATTGGCTTCATCGCATTGTTTGGGGTGGCTGTATTGAATGGACTTGTGCTCATCTCCTATGTAAACAAGCTCATCGAGGAGGGACTCCTTCCGCAGGCTGCGATACGTCAAGCATGCGAGGTTCGCCTGAGACCAGTTATGATGACTGCGATGGTTGCTGCAATTGGTTTTTTACCAATGGCGATCTCTACCAGCTCCGGCGCCGAAGTTCAAAAGCCGCTGGCGACAGTTGTTATAGGAGGCATCCTGACATCAACCATTCTCACACTGCTAGTGCTGCCGGTTCTGTATAGCTGGATAGGACCGTTAAAAGACACGAAAACAAGTGCGTCTGTGTGAACGGAGTCGAGTTTGAGAGGTTGCTCGGCCAATTGAGACATCAAGACTTCCAGCAGTCCAGATGTCGGCATTACGCCATGGCATGCAGAAAACACAAAAGAAACCACGTCACCACCTTGAGATGTCTGCTTGCAAAAATTTTGCTTTTAATGTGATATCACTACAGCTTCTGACTTCACCATCCTTCGAAATGAAACGCTGGCGGACTTCGGCGGCGCTGGATACACTTCGGTCAAGCTCCATGGCGTGTCCGTCCGGACAGACACTTTGCGCCTGGCTGCCAAATACGACGACGTTGTAATTGACTTTGGCGGTCGTGACACCGCCGGTCAGCGTGCCGCGCTTTCCATCGACGATGTCTACGCAGGACTTTCGCACAGCTGCTTCAAAAGGACTAGCTGTTACGGAAATTAAGCCGGCAGATCCAAAAGCAACTGCCGAAATGATGGAGCTGTTCAATGCCATCAATAAAATCAATGTGATATCACCTCAATACCACTCTGGTATCACAATGGAGTTAGAAAATGTCCGTAACTAAAAAGCCAACTCCACCTAAATCAGTTGATGAGTTCATCCAAAACGCTCAGGCAACTGTCTTAAATGCGACCCCTACCAAAGCTGCCGCTGTTCAACCAGTGCAGTTGCGAGTGCTGGAAGACTTGCTTGTCCAAATCGGGTGGTTGCCAAGCGCAAGCCTGCTCCAAGTAGACACCAGTGGATACTAGAAGCTGTCTACAACAAACTGGTCCCAAACCGACAATATCAGTGCTGATTTTGTGAGCAAAAGGTGCTTCATTGGAAGTTATGCTCACCCGGTACCGAATGCATTCCGCTTCAATGTTCCGGCTGAAAATCGCATTCAGTTGTGCCTTTGCAGCCATTCCATGCAAGATTTTAAGCAGCTTAGCAGACATTCTCCTATGGCTGCAGCTGGTCACCCTCAAGTAGCTACCGTTATTTGCGTCTTGACAACCGCCTGTCGTTAATGCTACTCTGTCGGCATTTCACTGCTGCCGCAGTTCATTGTTAGGAGAGAAACATGAGCAACAGATTTGAACATCATGAGCTTCTAGTACACACACCTGCCTCTTATAACGGGCTATCGCACGAATACCAAGAACACATAGCCCCTCAGCCGTATCGAAGCTGGAATACATCTTCACATCCGAACATCGACGTGGACTCGAGCTTTGGCAACCCATACGGAAGTAGCTATTACAGCCCGTACTACAACGGGTATTATGATTCCGGTCATCATTACGGGCTGCATGACCTTTTCGGCGGCTATGGTGGGCATCAGGGCTACTATGGTGGGCATCAGGGCTACTATGGTGGGCATCAGGGCTACTATGCTGGGCATCAGGGC
>JAKFVJ010000001.1 GCA_021732245.1 Candidatus Obscuribacterales bacterium
CCAACAGCTCTACCGGATGCATACATGGCGCTGCCGGCTACGACTTTGTGAGTTGCCTCATCGGCAACATTTACTTCGACTGTTTTTAAATGCTCAGGTTGCTTTGTGCTTTGACCCTTGTAAACGCCCCAGTAGGCCGAGCCAACTTTTATCGTGCGTGGTCTGAGTCTTGGCAACAGAATTGTCGGATAAGCAATACCAACAAGAGTAGCTACGGCGATGACAAGCCCGATTGTATTGGTTATGTCGTCCACTTAGTGTCACCTGGAAGTCAAGTTCTAAAAACAGCACTAGGATACCACCACTTGTTGACTTCCGGCATGGTGGTTTCACGAACCAAACCAAAATCTGAGGGGCCGGTCGTTGGACCAGGCCCCTCGGAAGGTGTGGTTGGATTCGTTAGTTAGGAGTGGACAGGTAAATAGACGCCGTTAGTGGCTTATTGCTTCGGCAAGCTCACGGTAAATGTCGGCAAGGTAATTGGTCACGCCCGCCTTGGTTGGCTCAACTTCGCCATACCGTATGAGTTCGGCGGCTTTAGATTCGAACAAACCACGGAGTCTTTCGTCAAAGGCATCAATAAGTTCTTTCATAAAGCGCCTCCTTAGGCAAATGAGCTAAAACGAGCCCGAGCCACGTTTTTAGCGGGGTTTTAGTGACGGGTTATTTGGTTTTTTGAGTGAATTAATTCTGTCTCAAACTATTCTTAACCTCAAGGCCCTAAGTGATTATTTTTTGAGATCGCCCCAATATTTAATGACCAACCACTTGGCTTGCTGGGCTTGAGATAATTAGGGAAGTCCATGAGCTGAAACCACATGTTGAACCCACTAGCCCAACCATCACTGCGCCACCTTTTGGCTTCCGACGCCCTCTCAGAGGCGCAGGTGCTGGCTGGTGACGATTTCTTGGACCGGGAAATAAGCCAGGTAGTGACAAGCCTCAATCCGACGCCCAGGGACAATAGCCTACTTGTAGTGCGTGCCGGCTCCATATCCAAGGAAGACTTATCTGCCTTTGACGGCTTGGCCGGTGTCATTGTCATTAAGCCGTTTGTCGTCTCTCCTGATTTGCCGGCGGCTTCCGGTATGGGTGGCACGCATGCACCGGCGGCAGGCTCCCTGGCGGCTGTTGACTCCGAGCTGAAAAAGCTAATTAAGGCAGCCGAAGAAGTTGAAATTCCGCTGGTGCTCATACCGGGATTTGGTGACGCTGCGCAAATGGCTGAAGATATACGACAAGCGTTTTTGTCTGAGATAAAGCGTACAAGTTCCCGCCAACACGCGCATCTTTTAGCTCTTGTTCTGGATAAAGGATTGTCCGGACTTGTCGATGAAATGGCTGAGCATTTGTCTCGTCCTCTAGTAATTGAAACTGCCGACTTTCGAGTTTTAGCTGCGCAAAATATGGGCCCGACACCGGCCAATCAGCAACGTGCACTGACCGATCAAGTCAATCAACTTTTGGCTAAGCAATTGAGTGACGAAGATTCCAAAGACGAGCCTGTTGTATTTAGGCAGCCGGTTCGTGTTGGGAGAAGATTGGCGATTCCTGTTTTGAACAAGGGATTTGTTGTTGGTTATCTTTCAGCCATGCTTAGACCAAATGACGATGTCGAAGCCATGTTCGAGTTTCTCTCTCCTGTCGCATTAGCTGCCATGGTTGATTTCAGCCATCGCAGCAAGGAAGTGTCTGCTTTTGCTGTTACTTATCAAAATCTTTTGAAAGATCTCTTATCGGGGCGAACTCTTTCTTCGACCGACTTGGATAGATTAGAGCGTCACTATGGTTTCGATATTTGCGACGGGCTGCTTGTCTTGGCGGTGCAAGTGTTAACAGGCGAATTGCCTGGAGAAAAACTTGAAGCGCTTGTCGGACAGCGTTATGTCACGGTTGATGTCGAAGGTACTCGTGCTTTTGTGATACCAGTAAGTAAGAAGTCCAATAAGACCTGGCAGCAAGAAGCCGAAGCCTTGAAGCAATATTTGCGCAAAGATAATGACGAGCTGACAATTCAGTTCGGAGCAGGCCGCGTCGTGGAAAATGCTCTCGAGTTGGCTGATGCCTACAGGGAAGCAAGACAAGCTCTCATCATAGGCTCGATGACCCAAGGCGACAACGAATTCCTCATGGGCTACGGTGACCTTGGAGTAAGACGCCTTCTCTACTTGATGATTGATCACGCCGAGTTCGACAGGTTTTGTGAGGAAATTCTCCAGCCATTGGAAGAGTATGATGCCGAATGGGAAACCGAGCTTGTCCCGACAATTTCCGTTTATTTGAAACATGGGGCGAATTTAAACTCGGCCGCCAGAGCACTCTTTATTCACCGCCACACGCTGCGTTACCGCCTCGAGCAGATTGCTGAGATTCTCAAGGTGGATATCGATTCACAGGATGTTTTGCTAAACTTGCAGATCGCGCTCATGATCAAAGACATGAAGGGGATATCACAGAGTTGAATCGACCTGCAGTCGAAGCTGTCAATATAAGCAAGAGCTTCGAAAACCTCCAAGTAGTAAAACCACTAGACCTTTCCATCGGCTCAGGAGAATTCTTCTCTCTTTTGGGACCATCAGGTTGCGGCAAGACAACTCTCTTGCGCATGATTGCCGGATTTGAAACTCCGACGACAGGGTGTGTCTTAGTTTCCGGTCAGGATATGACCAAAGTGCCGCCGCACAAGCGACCTGTAAATATGGTTTTTCAAAGCTATGCGCTTTTCCCTCATTTGACCATAGCCGAAAATGTTGCCTTTGGACTGAAGGCTGCCGGAGAAGCTGCCGGCAATATTGCCGGGAAAGTCAAGGAAGCATTGCAATTGGTGCATCTGGGTGATTACGGTGAGCGTTATCCATCGCAATTGTCCGGTGGACAACAACAACGCGTTGCTCTTGCTAGAGCAGTCGTAAAACGTCCGCAAGTACTTTTGCTCGATGAACCACTTTCGGCTCTCGATTTGAAGATTCGCCATCAGATGCAGGAAGAGTTGAGCCGTCTACAAAGGGAACTTGGTATCACTTTTATCATGGTTACTCATGATCAGGGAGAAGCTCTTGCTTTATCTACAAGAGTTGCCGTGTTTTACCAAGGTAATCTGGAGCAAGTAGGCACTCCTGAAGAAATTTACGAACAACCTAAAACTGCTTTTGTGGCAAGTTTTATTGGGCAGACAAATTTACTCGACGGGCAAGTTGTAGATAGACAAGCAAGTCTTATTCGAGTAAAAATTGCCGACAATGTTTTTCTCTGGGTTAAGGACCTGCTTGAAGGTGGTCCAAGCAAAATAGGCGATCCCGTCTATGTAGTCTTGCGAACACAAGTGCCTAAAGTTGTGCCATCGGCAAAAGCTCCTGCTGCCGATGCCAACACAAACTGTCTTACGGCAACAATTGATCAAAAGAGCTATCAAGGTCATGTCACAGACTATTGGCTAAAGCTTGATTGCGGAATCACTTTGAGAACTTCCGTAAATACCTCTGCCGAATCCAATTTTCAACTTGATGATAAGGTCGCTGTCGTAATTGAAGCCGACTCCGCGTATGTTCTAGCTGATGGTGCGGCTCATCCACGCCCCAAAGAATTAGTTGTTGTGTAGATGCGCAGTTTCGGCAGACGAGAGTTCTTGATTGGTGCTGCTGCTACGGCATCAGGATTACTTACAGGATGTATGCCCGCCGCCAAAGAAATTGGCGGGGCCGAAAAGCATGGCGAAAAACAGGTAAATGTTTATAGCTGGGCTGATTACATAAATCCGGAAGTAATCCCGCAGTTTGAAAAGCGCTATGGAATTAAAGTCGTCTATGACACTTTTGCCTCCAATGAATCGCTCTTAGCTAAATTACAAACGGGTGCTTCCGATTATGACGTAATTGTGCCGACCAGCTATGTAATCCATCATTTAAGTCGCATGAAATTGATAAGAACGCTTGATCATGAACGTCTGCCGAATTTCAAGAATATTAGTAAGCGCTTTGTAAACCCGCCTTTTGATCCACAGTGTCAACACACCGTACCCTATACGTGGGGCACAACTGGTATCGGTTTTAATCAGAAGACATTTGATCGAGAGAAATTACCAGATAGCACTGATATCTTTTGGGATAAGAAGCTAAAAGGACGTATGACCTTACTTGATGATGCTCGTGAAACGATAGGCATGGCATTGAAACGTAGAGGCGATTCATATAACACGACCAATGAGAAGGAGATTCGTGACGCTTACGAGGATCTGAAAATTCAGAAGCCTCTCACAATGAGTTATACATCAGATCAGGTAATAGTCCAGTTAGCCAGTGGTGACAGCTTGTTATCACTGGTCTACAGCGGTGATGCGTATCAGGCGGCAAGAGATAACAAGGATATCCGCTACGTGATTCCGGCAAAAGGAACGTCCTTGTGGACGGACAACTTGAGTATCCCGGAAGCCGCTCCGCATGTGGACAACGCGTATCTGTGGATAAACTTTATGCTTGAGCCCGAAATTGCCGCAGCAAATTCCAATTACACCCGCTATTCAACGCCCAACGAAAAAGCTTTGCTGATGATTGAAGCCGAACTTTTAGCGGATAAGAACCTATACCCGAATGACACGGTTTTGGATCGTTGCGATCAAATAGGTGATGTCGGACAATTGCTCTTTCTTTACGATCGATTGTGGACTGAATTGAAGTGCTCGTAATTAGCTAATGTCCTTTTTCTCTTTTGCCTCTTCTTCGTCTTCATGTCGCATCGCTTGATAGATGTGTTCGTTGACGGTTGTATTTCCCGATTCGGCTTGGTTAGCTAAATTGATGAAGGCGGAGATGATGTCACCGGCACTGGCAACATTGTCTTTTATGTTGCTTGCCCTATAATCCTCAACGAGTTTTTGCAATACTCGTGCGGCTATTCGATCATCGACGCTAAGAGATTCATCTTTGCTGTCTTTCTCGAATTGTTCTTTGGGAATTACCTCGCCGCCGGCACTATGTTTGACTGCGTATCTTTCGACCATGCCGGCAACCATATTTGCGGCCGTATCGTGCTCGCTTTGTTTTACCGAGGAACCGGTGCTGTCATAGGCTGTTATGTGCGGGTTGTTTTTCTCGCCGAGATTGACGAAGCTAAATCCACCAGATTCGTTGTCTGTAATAAATTTACCAATCATTGGTGGTTTGCTTAGGGCTTTGCCATCCTGACCAATTTGATGCCAGGTAAGACCATCCGATGATTTCCAATGTGAACTATGTGGTTTTGGTGCCCAGTACTCGCAGGGATTGTTTGACTTTTCGTCATATACAACTTTGCGCTCTTCACCATCGGGATACTTCGTTGTCCAAGAGTGATCGGCTTTGCTTATAGTTGTATGTGAACCGTCCGTGCGGTGAATTTCCACATCGCCGGCCTTATGTTTCCACGTTAAATCTCCATGCGAATTGACGGAAAGATCCGAATTCCAGATTTGATTTTCATTTTCATCAAGTTGTGTCCACGTACCGTCATTGTTCTTTTCAAGCCATGGTTTGACATTTCCTGCTTTATCGAATGAGTCGATTGAAACAAGTTGGTCTTTCACCCATTCGTAGTTATATCCTTGTCCATTTGAATAGGTGAGTTTTGTGAGATGACCATTTTTGTTCAATTCTGCAGTTGTGCCGTTGGCGTATTTTTCCGTATGAGGTTGCCCCTCATGCGGTTCCGGCTTGTTTTGCTTTTCAGCTGGTTGTTCGACGGCAGCAGCAGGCTTATCACTTAGACTTGTCTGGACGTCGTTAGCCGTCTCCAAGTGTGGTATTACCAGGCTGTCTTCGTTAACCAAATTATCGGGAATGAGAGACGTTTTCCCGTCGAGGACTGTGTTTAGCTGACCTTGCTGAGACAAAGTCTGCATCTCCTGCAACCCGCTGGTTGAAAGATTGTCCGGTTTGGCTGGCGCGTTGGAAACTGCTGCGTCAAGCTTCTTTTCAGTGTCATCTTTCTTGTCGGTCATATCATGTGTCTAGCTCTTTTGTTGGTCATAAGCAATGTCATCCAAAGAAAGTTGCGAAAAAATCCCTTGAAAAACCTTGCCGTCGATTTCACTTGTGTGTATCATGCCTATTCCTTGAATTGCCATGCATCTTTTTAGAATAGTGGCAACTAGTTTTTGGTCGGCGGATTTGTTGGCGTCTTTTATAACCTTGTCTAAATCTTCTGTACCGATAAGTCCTACCCAGCCAACCGGGTTATTTGGTTTGAGTTCGTCAATGTGAGCTTTGACCAAGTCCATCTGTAACTTGCGCATAGTATCAGTAGCTTTGAGTGTCTCTTTGACGTCGGCTGCTTCAGCTGGTTTTGCAGAAGCAAGTTTAGGTTTGTCGAGATTGGTAATGCGTTCGTGCCTGTGACCGTCTTGAGAGACAACAGTCCAATGAGGAGATTCATCTGGAGCTTTGCGTTGATTATCGAAGGCAAAGACGCCGTCTGAACTTATATACATACGACCGACTAAGATATTCTTTTCGTCTTTCTCCTTGTCTGCGTCTTTTATGTCATTTCCTTTTTCATCGACCTTGCGCCAGTTAACTCCATCAGTTGTTTTCCAGTTTGAGCATAGGTTTTTGTTAGCGCTTATTACCTGATAACCGCTCATGTGTCCTTTATCGTCATAAGTGAATTTGCGGACATCGCCGGGAGTACCGTCAGCTTTTGGTGGGTTGTGAAGCTCGGTGAATGGTCCATCTTTGCTGCCGAATCCGAGTACACATTTTCTCACTGTCGATGATCCATCCGATCTGAACACCGTCTTGGTATTGTCGTCCTCGTTAATATAGGTCAGGTCTCTAGTTTTTTCGTCAATCGATAGTTGTCCGCTAGAGATAACAGCTTCATGTCTCTTGTGTTGAAATGAAAATCCAATGTCGAATTGTCGTTCATAGTACGTGCCATCTTTCTCAGTTACTTTTGCGATTTTGCCGTCTTTGTCGCGCTCAAATGTGCGCTTGCCTCCACCGGGCCATTCAATAGTGGTTGTTTTGGAGTCTGGTGGGGTTGTCTTAGCTGGTGGCTTGCCGATGGCAGATTCACCCAGCATTTTTTCGTGTGCTGTTTGAGCTTCGTGCTGCTTTTTGTCAGGAGTAATTTCACTGTGGTCTGGCAGTTTCCTATGTTTGTCAACCATGTTTAAACTCCTGTAGATTACTTCTTATCGTAGGGCAGCATGTTCATTTGCATTTCCATCAACTTCTTGTTGATTTCATCAAAGTAATGTTGATTTTTCATGAAGTTCGGATTGCGATAGTCTTCCACTTCTGCACGAGAATGAATGACCCCGTTTTTGAGCAAATCTTTGATAATTGTTTCTTTCATTTGCTGATGCACAGCCATCTGTTCTTTGGCCAAATCCTCATACTTCTTTTGGTCCGGATCCTTTTCCAGCGGTTTGGCAGTACGCTCTTTCAGTCCTTCTTTCGCAGCATCGCCTGGATCATGGGCTCGTTTATCAAGCGCCTCATTGAGTTCCTTGTCGAAGACGGCTTTGTCTTGCGGATTTTTCAGTTTGTTTCTAAATGACTGCACGTCGTCCCAGAATTTTGCATCGGGATTTTCCGGCACGCCGTTAACAAAGCGATGGCCATCGCCTTTATCTTTCTCGAATCCGCCCATCGGGAATTCCTCCAAGCGTCTTTGCGGAAATCCGGCTTAATTAATGCCCGGATGCTCGGAATATACCCAAAAACCGACTCTTTGAGCCTTGATTTAATCTAGATCCGCCTAGCCCAAAGTAGCCTGCTGCCCGTTTCTATTGTCTTTAGCGAGATAATTTCCCAATTGGCAAATAGAGCTTTCAATTCCTCATCGCTAAAGCAGCGTAAGAGCATGCCTTTGCGACCTTTATCTGTATAGACGTGAGTCTTATCAGCCAGCTCGAAAAATTCACCGGGCCCAGTGCCGACAAGGTCAAAACAACCGAAAAATACACCACCGGGTCTAACGAATGAATAGAGTTCTTTGATAGTTTGCTCGGCTAGATGATAGGTTAGATGCTCGAAGATAGAGTTGGCGACAACTGCATCGAAGGTGTCCTCAACATAACTCATATCGGTGATATCGCCAGTTTCAAAAGTTATTTTGAGATGTTCGTCCTTGGCCCAAGAGCGAGCTAGATGAATCGCTTGATGAGCGATATCAATCCCAGTGACTGAGAATCCTAGGCGTGCCAAGTAGATTGATAACCAACCTGAGCCACAACCCAAGTCCAAAACTGTTTGACAGCCGTGTTTTTTCAAATTAGCTGGAATGCTTTCCAGATAAGGAAGATCGGGCATCTGCGTGTAAGCGGTCTTAACCGGACTCCAGGCTTTATCCCAGAAGTCCACGTTTTCACGGTAAATGTCCGTGTCCTTTGTTAATTCGGACGGCAAATTGGAATTTTCGCTTGGCATGATGCTAATAGTCTAAGGCTACGATTAATACTCTTCAATGAGTGGTATGGAGAAAGCAAGGAAAATTAAGGTGGCTGATGGTCGGAGTAAGCCGAACACAACTGCAAATGATGCTTTTGAAGCAAGCCGGTCCCGGCTTGCTTCCGTTGAGCAATCCGACACTTGCCGAAGCCAAAGAATTCCTGCAAAAAATTGAGCAACTTACTCTGGATGAGAAGTTGACCCCGGTCATTATCTACTGGTCCAGCCGTGACGCTGATCGGCTTTTGCCATCTGAGCAAAAATATCGCGAACTGATGCGCGAAGCTTTTCACTTATCGCTCTTTTCAGAAGACCTGCAAGATGCTACGGATGAGTGGTGCTTCGTAGTTATGAGCCAGCTTCTTTGTACGATCGTGTATGCACAAGAGACAGATGAACCGGGACGCTTTCAATGTGTCGGCACAGTCGATCCGGATCTTGTTCGTCAAGCTTTTGACAGAATGTTGCCCATTTGGCAACAGAAAGATTTTGCTGAGAGTAATGCTGTTCAGGATGCTTTGACAAATTTAGGGACTTGCACAACTACTCCGGATAATGCACAAATTTGCCGCAACGAATGGCCAGTGATAAAAGCAGCGCCTGCGGCTGATGGACAAATTTTAAAACCATCTGGACCGGTTGATCCTGTGACTGGAGCAGTTAATCCTGCCTTTGTGCGACCTACAACACCGAAGTCTAAGGTGGTAATACCGATCATAAAAAGCGACATGCCTGTTGCAAATAAACCGGTGGAGCTACCAGAGTTGGGAACATCTGAAGTTCACGAACCGGATCAAAGCGTATTGGCAAATTTGATGAAGCCGGAAGACGAGCAGTCTCTACCGCCATCACCGTCAATGGCGGAAGTTGTGTCTGCCGAACCGGAAGGACCGTCTCTTGTTCCTTTAGCGGCGCAAGAAATCATCAAAGACATAATTGGCAAGTTGCGTCAATCAAGTGACTTAACAGAAATTCTGCAGGCGGCTATTGAAAAATTGGTCCATGTCGGACTAGCCGATAGAGGATTGATTTGGCAAATTGTCGGCGATGAGCTTGCTGTTACTAATGAGTATGCACAGAATGAAAATACTCCGTTTGTAGGAACGCACTTAAATCCACAAGAGTCTTCAGCAATTGCCAGTGAATTCATTTCACGCTTTCCTGATGAAACAGGTTTTGGTGTAATAAGCATCACAGATATTCGCACTGATACGAAGTTGCACAAGCTATCGCAGACTCTCTGGTCGCTTTTGGAGCTTGGTGAAGTCAGAGCAAGATTGGTTGCCCAGTTGCGCAGTCAAAGCGTGGTCTTGGGCTTCCTTGAATTGCAGCAGTGTGGTAAACCGCGCTACTGGTCACAAGAAGATGCAACCATTATGCAAAGTGTGGCGGAAATGTTGTCGGTTGTAGTGAAAGAGGCATCCGACCAATCGAAAATTGCTGCTGATGCTCAAGAGAAGAAGCTGATCAATGAAATTGCCACCTTATTTAGAGCCTCCGGCGGTCAGAAAGAGAAAGAAAAGGACACGCTTGCTCAATCGGTAAAACTAGTAGCCGATCACATGGGCTTTGTAAATGCGCAGCTTTATCTCTACAACCCGGAAGAAGGTCTTCTTGAACCGCAAATGCTTGATGTGAAGCATTCGCCTGTAAATCTTGCTGTTAAGGACAATCCATTCGTAATAGTCTACGAATCAGGACGTCCGAAGATTATCAATGCCGAAGTGAATCCTAAGCCGGATCCCTATTTCGGGCATGACTCCGCCCTTGTGACACCACTTTTAACAGAGGGCGAAATTGTTGGCGTTCTCGGTCTTTGGACAAGACTGCCCAATCCAAGACAATTAGCCGAGCAAGATGCCGCATTGGCTTTGACAATTGCCACGCAATTGGTGAGTTTCATTCGGGCAGACAATGCTATTGCCCAGATTCGCGCTGACAGAGCCCGCGAGTCATTAATCAACAGGGTAGCTACAGAAGCAAGGCAGAATTGGAAGGACGTGGACAAGATTCTTGAGACCCTGGTCGCAGCTCTGCAAGAATACTTTAGTCTTTCTCTGTCAGCAGTGTCACTTGTCGATGGGCAATCGCAAGACTACACCAAGTCAAAATTTGCAGGTGAATTAGCACCGCCTGAAGGTTCTGTTTCGGCCGAGACAGCGCCAAATGTCGGTGAATTGTTGATGATGGGACTGATTGACAGACTCAAAAAAGATGAGGTTGTTTTCTTGGGCGCAAGAGAAATTGAAGAACTGCTTGCTGCAAAAGGCGCGTTAATTCCTGAAAGAGTTAAGTCAGCAACGATTGTTCCACTCGTGCACGGCGGAACGCTAAAGGCTGCTTTGTGTATGTTGTCCAGCTTCAGGCAAGTGCCTTATTCTGACAAAGATATGAAGATGGTAGGAGACCTGGCTTACATGGTTGCCGGAGCTATTACCCACAAAGAACTTATTGAGCAAGTGGAACTGCAGGCAATTACAGATCCAATGACAGGATTATTTAACAGACGCCATTTTCAAGAACAATTCTCTAAAGAAATGGACCGTTTCGGACGACAACCAACACCATTTTCTTACATCATCATCGACCTTGATTTCTTGAAGAAAATAAATGACTCATTAGGGCACCAGTTCGGAGATGCAGCAATTAAACACATTGCCAACGTTCTGAAACGCAATGTGAGAGATGTAGATACTGCTGCACGTTATGGTGGAGAAGAATTTGTAATTCTTCTGCCGGCAACTGATACATATGCAGCCAGAATTGCCGCTGAAAGACTATGCTCAGCCATTCGCGCCAAGGAAGTAGAAGGCGTTGGAATTGTTACAGCCTCTGTTGGAGTAGCAACTTTTCCTGATGATGCGCAAGACAGGGATCAGTTAACCGAATTAGCCGACCAAGCACTTTATCTAGCCAAACATAGAGGACGTAATAGAGTTTGTTCCGTTTCAGACGACTTGATGCCCAGCTTAAAGGAACGTGGAGAAGAAGCGCTGGAAATTCAAAAGGAAGCAATTAAGCACAAGGCGCAGGAAATGGCTTCTATTGACTTAAATCTAATTGCCGAGCACGGCATATTAGGAATTCTTGGTGCGATTATCAAAATAATTGAAGCGCGGGATGCTTACACCAACGAACGCTCTCCGCGTGCGGCAGAATTTGCCGGTAAGATGGCGCAAGCGTTGCATCTGTCCAAAGATCAAACGACTGTTATATCGCTGGCAGCAATTCTTCATAATGTAGGAAAGATTGCATTGCCGGAAGAAATTCTGCAGAAGCAGGGACCGCTTACGGATGAAGAAAGAAAAATCGTGCAACAAAGTCCAGTAATTGGCGCGAAGATTTTGGAGCCTGCTAAGCATTTGCACAGAGTAGCATCAGTCATTGAGTCGTATCACGAAAACTGGGACGGTACAGGTTACCCCAATGGGGTTGCTCGCGAATCCATCCCATTAGAATCTCGCGTCATATCGCTTGTCGATGCATATGTGGCGATGACCTCCGATCGTCCGTGGCGCAAAGCGATGAGCCACGAGGAAGCAGTTAAGGCTATAGAAGAAGGCGCCGGCAAGAAATGGGATCCAAGATTGGTCAAACTATTTTTGAGCATGGTAAATAAGGAAGCAAAGTCGACGAAAGCGACTCAAAAGAGCGACAGCGGTTAAGATTGGGAAAAGGCTTTTGAAACGCGCTAGATGACTTCGGTTAGTTTTTGCCAAACACGTTTTTGATCGTGAGGTCCGAGACTGCCTAACTTGGCTAGGATTAGTCGTTCATCAAGAGTAAATAGTTTCAAGCGCACAACCGACGGTGCCGACAACCCAGATGATTCTAAATCAGTGATGGTTATGTCTGATGGCCACGGGCTATTTTCTGCGCTGGTCACCATCGCCAGAATAATGTGGCCGTGGCTGTCCTGAAATGCAGGTTTTGATACTACGAGCGCCGGCCGGCGCTTTTGCGCTTTGCGGTCGGCAAAAGGAAAAGGCACCACCACAACGTCTGCCTGCTTATAAGTCGCCATAGGCTTTTTCATCAGCTGCTGAATTCCATTCAGCGAGTGTTGTCTCAACCGCTTTGGCGTAGGTCAAATCTAAAGGAGTTGCTTTAACCAAAATGACCTGTCCTTTTACTTCTGAAAAGCCGATTAAATCTCCGCGTTTTAGACCGAGGCGTTTGCGAATTTCCGATGGAATCGTTGCCTGATATTTTTCCGTAAGTCTGGAAGCGTACATGGCTGGGTTGTTTTCCGTAATATGGT
>JAKFVJ010000284.1 GCA_021732245.1 Candidatus Obscuribacterales bacterium
ACAGTGACTGCTACGGAAGTTCAAGTTTGCAACCATCCACTTTTGCAACAGCATCTAACTAGACTGCGTGACTTTCAAACGCCAACAAGCGAATTCAGACGTCGCGCGGCTGAATTGAGTCGCTTCCTTGTTTATGAAGCGATTCGTGATTTGGCTGTAAGACCGGTTGGCGTCGAGACTCCACTTGGACCAGCTAAAGGTACTGTCATTAGCGACTATGTAATTTTGGCACCAGTTTTGCGTGCTGGACTTATTCTGGCCGAATCAGCACAGGACATTTTGCCTAACGCGCGAATTTATCACATCGGTTTGAAGCGCGATGAGGAAACTCTGCAAGCAATTTCTTATTACGCCAAACTTCCTGATGCTCTGCCATCGGAAGCTCGTGTGTATGTTTTAGATCCGATGCTTGCCACCGGCGGCTCGGCAGTTGCGGCAATTTCCGTATTCGACAAGATGCACGTAAAGAACATTCACCTGGTGTCTTTCGTTGCAGCTCCGGAAGGCATCAAGAAAGTACAAGAGAAATACCCGCACGTCAGAATTACGACGGCTGCGATTGACGATAAGTTGAACGACCACGGCTACATCGTGCCAGGTCTAGGCGATGCCGGCGATCGTATATTTGGAACGTAATACGTCATTGCCGTAAAGGGCGCATGCAATGCGCCCCTACAAATACAATGACACTTGGTCCAGCATTCGAGGGGCGCAGTTGTTCGCTTATTTTGGGGCGGACTTGGAAGCATTAGACGCAGCTGGTGCGCCTGTACTTGCGTAGGGGCGCATTGCATGCGCCCTTTTGGAATCTAGTCTTCCAACTTAAAGCCGATGCGTACTTTTACTTGGTACTCGCCAACTTGTCCGTCTTTAATTGTGCCGCGTTGTTCGACTACTTCGAACCAGCTGCAGTTGCGTAGTGTTTTGGCAGCGCGTTTTACGGCTTCTTGAGTGGCGTCAGCGTAGCTCTTTGTTGAAGTGCCGACGATTTCAGTCATCTTGTATACAGCCATGGAGAACTCCTTGCATGCTTGAAATATCCTTCAACCAATCTAATCTAATGGAAACCTACTGGAGCCTTGCTTTGCAAAATGTGACATTTGGGTTGACAATGGCAAAGTTTCAGGAATAATGAAGAGGCTATGCACAAAGCAGTTACACAGCTAATCACCATTTACCCAGCCGTCCAAGGTCGTATGGGTGCGCAGCCGTGCAAGTATCGTCATTTGAAGTGATTTAGCTAACAACTAATAGATACGCAAGCTGCCTCCCATATGAAGAAGGGGGGCATTTTAATTAGGAGACAAACTTCAGGTGAGCACCAAGTACATGTCATTCTGAGCAGTAGCGAAGAATCTCGTAGCTTAAGCAGTGAGATCCTTCGTCACTTACGCTCCTCAGGATGACAGCAGTTGTTGACTCAACATCTACACTAGGAGAAAAGAGGACACAAAAATGAACGCCGTTGAATTGGAAAATTTACGCAAAACCTTCGTCCAAAAACTTGGACGCGGATTCTCGCGGGTAACAAAAGAAATTGTCGCCGTTGATTCGGTGAGTTTCGAAGTGCCTGTTGGTCAATCCGTTGCGTTTATTGGACCCAATGGCGCTGGAAAGTCCACAACTATTAAGATGCTGACCGGTATCTTGAATCCGACGTCGGGCAATGCTCACGTGTTGGGTGCTGTGCCTTGGAAAGAGAGAAATAGACTCACCTACAATATTGGTGCAGTATTCGGTCAGCGCTCACAGCTCTGGTATCACCTGCCGGCCAGGGATACTTTTGAACTGCTGGCAAAAATCTATAGCCTAGATACGGTAGAGTACAAAAAGCGCGTAAATGTTCTTGTAGATCGTTTTGCACTGGAATCATTTTTGGATACCCCGGTGCGTAAACTTTCGCTCGGACAAAGAATGCGCTGCGAAGTTGCTGCCAGCTTGTTGCACAAACCAAAAGTGTTGTTTCTAGATGAACCGACTATCGGTTTAGATGTAATAGCCAGGCAAGAGCTTCGCGATCTTATAAGTGAATGGAATCGCGAAGAGGGTCTGACCATCTTCCTGACCAGTCACGATGCCGGTGACATCGAAAGTGTCGCAAAGCGCGTGATTGTTATCAACCACGGAAGAGTTGTGCTGGATGATTCAGTCAATGCAATGAAACGTCAATATCTTTGCGAAAAGGTAATTGGCGTAAAATTCCACGATGCGCACAAGAGTCTTGATGTGCCTGGCATAAAGATACTCAAGTCCAATAGCCATGCGCTGAAGCTCGAAGTGGATACTCGCGTGATGCCGATTGAAAAGGCGCTGCATGAGGTTATGCAGACTGGCTCTGTTGCGGATATCACAATTGAAGATCCACCGTTGGAAGAGATCATCGCTCACATATATAGCCAAGGTCCGGAATCTGTAGTTGACGAAAAGGAGGTGACCATAAGTGAATAGTTTGAAAAAGTACTTCTGGGTTGGCCTCATCTCAGGAAAATCCAATCTTGCTTACTTTGGCGAAACTCTCGGCAGAATATTCTTCCTTGGAATAATTCTGTTCATCTTTCTTCGCCTGTGGCAGGTCACCTATTCGCAGACTAATGCGACTATCCTTGGTGGCTTCACGATAGCCCAGATGCTGTGGTATCTGGTGGTAACTGAGTCCATAATGTTATCGACTCCGAGGGTGTCGTATTATGTTGACCAGGCCGTACGGACGGGTGCGATCGCAGTTTATTTGCTGCGACCGATGTCATATCCGATGCATGAATTGTTTGCTTGCTTGGGTGAAAGATTCATCCGGTTTGGTCTTAACCTGGCGGTTGGCTCGGTCATCGCGCTAATTTGCATCTGGCCGATTCCACTTAGTGCTCAGGGTCTGTTGCTATTTTTATTGGCGATCCCCTTTGCGTTCGTGCTCGACTTCATCGGCTATTTTCTGGTCGGTCTATGCGCATTTTGGATGGAAGATACAACTGGACTGGTATTTCTCTATTCGAGAATAACCATGGTACTCGGCGGAATGCTCATTCCAATTGAGTTGTTCCCGGAGTCCTGGCAATCTGTCTTGCGCGTTTTGCCGTTTTCTTCAATTGTCTACGGACCTGCGCGCATGTTTGTTCGCCCGGACTTCGCTGAATTCGTTCAGTTGATAGTGCGGCAAGGACTTTCCATCGCCGTCTTTTCACTTGTTGTTTATCTCGTTTGGAACGCATGTCTCAAACGTGTGTTTGCCAATGGAGGATAAAGGAAAATGTTTAAACTAACTTCAAAACTAATCAACTATCTTTCCATGGCTTGGTCTTACGTGCGCTTGAATTTCTTTGCGCAAATGGAATACAAAGCTGCATTCTGGTCGCAGGTGATTGGAATGATTCTGAACAACTGCGTCTGGATTGTATTTTGGAGCGTGTTCTTCACACGATTCGACAATCTTGGCGGTTGGACTGTCAAAGACGTCTTGACTGTCTGGTCGATATCGGCTGGCGGGTATGGGGCTGGCATACAGTGTCTGCGGCAATGCGCTTGGACTTGCTTCTTTGATAAGCAACGGTCGACTTGACGCGTGGATGTTATATCCACGTGCATTATTGTCTCATTTGCTCATCGGCAGAATGAGCGCAACTGCTTTTGGCGATATATTGTTTGCGTTTATCATATACGTCTTTTTTGTAAGACCGGATCTCCCACATTTCTTGTGGTTCTGTGCTCTGACCATCTCCGCTGCAGTTGTCTTCGTTGGCTTCAGCGTGTTAACGAGCTGCTTGAGCTTTTTCTTGGGCAACGCCGATGCTCTTGCTGAAAACGGACGATTTGCTTTGGTCACATTCAGCACCTACCCGGCTAGTATCTTCCAGGGAGCACTGAAGCTCCTCCTGTTTACGGTCATACCGGCTGGATTCGTTAGCTATCTTCCGGTAGAAGCACTGCGGGAATTGTCAGTCGAGAAAACACTTATGTGCTTTGCCGGAAGCTTGTCTGTATTAGTCGTCGGAGTTATCGTATTCTATTGGGGACTTCGTCGTTATGAGTCGGGCAATCTAATGGAGATGCGTGGGTAGCTTTTGTCATTCTGAGGCGATAGCCGAAGAATCTACCATAAGGATTCAGCGTTCCTCTCGGTATAAGAAGAACCAGTACACCTGCGGCAGATTCTTCGGTCGCTTTGCTCTCTCAGAATGACAAAGGGTATGGTGGGATATAATTGTGCACCGAATGGACAAACTCGTAACAGCTCTACTGATTTGGCTTGTCTGCACCTCTGCATTTGCGGCAACGCCGGCTCAGAATGAGGAAAAGTATATGCGTACCGTTGTTTCGAAGGTGCGCAAGAATTGGGCGCCGCATCGTACAAGTGAGCCTCTGAAAATACGGGTGAGCTGGCAGCAGCATAAAGACGGTTCAGTTTCGAATGTGCATGTGATTAATCCGGGTAAAACGCCTTCCAATGAGAAGGAAGCGATTTCTGCCGTGCTGAAGAGCGCACCATTCGATCCGCTTCCGACTAGCATTTCGAAGTCTGTGGATATAGAACTGCACCTCGAAACCACACCCGTGCTTCGCATGACTGTGCAGAAGGCCATTGAGACTTATGGACCTGCTGCAAGACAAGCACTTCGCGAACGTTGTCGCTTAGCGGGAATTTCCTACCCGCCAAAGCGTTTAACGCTTATTGGTTTGAAGCAAGAGAAATTGTTGTTGCTTTACAGTGGAGATGATCAAAGAAAGCTGCTCGGTAGTTTTCCCCTTGTGAGTTATAGCGGCACTCTTGGTCCGAAACTCAAACAAGGTGATTTGCAAATTCCAGAGGGTATCTATCGCATAACTCATCTTGAGTCTTACAACATGTTGGCCTTGGGTGTGAACTATCCGAACGTCACTGACAGAATAAATGCAGTCGCTGATCATCGAACAAAGCTTGGCAGCGATATCCTTGTACATGGTGGCTCTTTGTCGACAGGCTGTCTGGTTGTTTCCAATGAAGATATGGAACAAGTATTCGTCGCGGTTTACGATGTAGGCTGTGCCAACACAAAATTGATAATTGCACCGTGTGATTTGCGCAAGGCAAGACCGGATATCGACATGAAAAAACAGCCCAAATGGTTGCCCGATTTGTACAAGTCCATAAGGGCGCAAATGCTCAATTATCCCTAACTAAATAATGTCTATTTAGTAGTACCATTAGCACCTGTGCCCTGGAGAGTCTCGGGTTAGCGCTTTCCGCGTATATATCGACCCGTTGACGTAGCTGGAAACCCCATGCGCAGATTTACTACGCTACTTCTTGCATTGTCGTTGGGAACGCTGTGTCCGTCCGTCCAAGCACAGTCGTCAATAGGCGCTGTTAAGCAACCTGCTTACAACCCAGGCAAGAAAAAGTTAGCTCAGAAGTATGATCCGCCGCCGCCCGACACGATGGTGCCGCCTGTAAGTTCAAATATGCGCCCTTCCGACCCAGGCGTTTTAGAGGATCTCAAGCCTATTATTGGCGAACTGACACCGGAAGTGCAGTTGGAAGATTCGGTAATCATCCCGCCTGTACCGTTCAATCAAATAATTCCTATTGGTCAAAACAAGCTACCGCCAATAAAATTGGAAGCGAGCTATACCGAACCTATTTCACTCAAGCAAGCTCTGATGGTTGCTCTGGGGAATAACTTACCCATTCAGATTTCCAAAGCCGACTTTGATTCTAACTACTACAAGTACCTAGGATCTTTTGGTGGTTTTCTTCCGACAATGTCGATGAGCTACATCAATCAAAAGACAAGCAGCGGACCAATAACATCTTCCCAGTCACCATTTTTCATCATGATGATTTATCCGGTGTTTCAAGGTGGTGCCAGCTTATTTGGAATGCTGCAGGCGCGTCACACGCAGGTGGCATCCAAGTACGCTTACTCGGCGCAATCAAAAGATGTCTTGCTTAGCGTTGCGCAAAAATATTATGACCTTGTTTTGAATAGAGCATTACTAACAATTCGCACAAAAGCAGTTGAAGTTTCTAAATTTCAACTGAAAGTCAATGAGGATTTGAAAGCGGCCGGTCACGGTACTGACTTTGAAATCATGCAGTCAAAAACTCAATTGGCTGAAGACAAACAAGATCTCATCAAACAACAGGTTGCTTTTCGCAAAGCAGCACTTAGATTGTCTGTCGCATTGAATTCCAGTCTGCTTGTGAATCTGGCTCCTATCGACGATCGAATTACTAAAACAGAACTTGTCGATCATAAACTATCCCCACAGCAGCTAACGGCATTAGCAATTGCCAATCGACCGGAATTGCAACAGTACGAACACCTGCGTTTGGCCGCTAGACGAGCGATACAAGTAGCAGCTGCACCGCTTTATCCACGAGCTGGTTTCTTTACCGCTAACATCATGAATCAAGGTGTAAGTGGTGGTGGTGCCGGCGGACAAGGCAGCAGCAGTGTAGTTATTCCTGTCGGTGGCAGTGTTTCTGCCGGGGGTATATCCGAAAGTGGCAGCGGTGCAAATTCAACATTTAGCAGGGGCTTCATTTTAAATTGGCTGCTTTACGGCGCTGGTGTTGGCAGCCTGGGCGACATGGCTGCAGCAAGAGCACAGGCGCGTAAGGCAATGCTCAGTGCTAATCAAGAATTGCAAACAGTAATTGAAGATGTTCGCGAGTCATTCTTGGATTCTGAAACTTCCGAAAGCGAAATTGAAGTTACCTCTGAAGCGGTTGCCGCATCCGGCGAAGCACTGCGCTTGGCTGATTTGCGCTTGCGCTATCAGCTGGGCACTAACCTGGAATTAATCGAGGCGCAGCGCGACTACATCAATGCATTATCACGTCGCGTAGAGGCATTCATTGGTTATCGCCAATCACAAGCCAAACTCTTGCATGCCATTGGACTAATTTCAGTCGACACATTGTGTGCTGAAAAGCCAAGTGATTTTAAGGTCAATTTTGGAAAGTACCGAGGAAGAAATCCATGAACGTAAAGCGCGCAACGCTAGTAGTACTAGCTGCACTAACGCTAACATCTTGCAGTCAGGAGCCGGCCAAAGAAGGCCGCCCGTCGGCACATGTGACAACCACGCGGATTGACTCTGCTACCGTCACTACGGCGAGCACCCTTATTGGCGAAATGGATTCTCGTAAGTCAATTGATCTCTATCCAAGAGTGGATGGGTATGTTCGAGCTATTCCTGTTCGCCCTGGGGAAAAGGTAAAAGCCGGACAGCTCATTATTGCCATTGATCCAACTAAGCAGGAAGCAACTGTTGCCGCCAAACGTAGTAGCGTTGAATTGGCAAAGGCTGATCTAGCAAAGGAGATAGGTGAATTAAAATCACAAGAAGCCGACTTGTCCGCTCAAGAAGCTCAAGTTCAATTCAATGATATTGAGTACAAACGCTATTACTGGTTGGGGCAAAGAGGAGTAGTTGCTCAAGCAACAGTAGACTCACAAGAACGTGATTTGAAAGTTGCTCAAGCAAAACTAAAATCGCTCAAAGAAGCAATAGAGGCTCAAAAGGAAGTTATCGTCAGAGCGAGACGTCGCGTTGATGAAACTATTGCCGAACAGAAAGAACAAGAAGTTCAACTTAGTTACTTTTCACTGAAAGCTCCTTTCGATGGGACAATCGGAAATATCCCAGTCAAGCTTGGTGACTATGTCGCGCAATCTACTAAGTTAACCTCCGTCAGCCAGGTTAAGCCTCTTGAAGTTAATGTCCTTGTTCCTAAGGATGATGCTGCAACGCTTAAAAAAGGCATGACCATGGAGCTTTTGGATCGTGACGGTAACGTAGTCGGTACCAGCACAATTTTCTACATCTCACCAATTGTCGATTTAGCCAACCAGTCTGTGCAAGTAAAAGGACTGTATCCAAATGACGGACTGCAGTTTCGTCCTGACCAAACCTTGGAAGTGCGCATCATAGTAAGCAAAGCTGCCGGAATAATGGTTCCGACCGAATCCCTAACCTTCGTGGCCGGACAGCCATTTGTGTTTGTGGTTGAACAGAAAGACGGGAAGACAGTTGCTTCCCAAAGAGTTGTGCACATTGACGACATCCGAGACAACAAAGCAACTCTTACTGATGGGGTGAAGGTTGGTGAGATGCTGGTTGTTTCCGGCGTGCAAAATTTGTCTGATGGGTCTCCTGTGGTGGTGGATAGTAAGTAATGTTTGCTGAGTTTTTCATTAGCCGTCCGGTATTTGCCACAGTATGCTCGATCATTATTGTGATAGCCGGCGCTGTCTGCATTCCATCATTGCCGATTTCGCAATATCCTTCACTGGCGCCACCGCAAGTTCAAGTGACCAGCACCTATATCGGTGCCAGCGCAGAACAAGTTGAATCCTCCGTAACAACTAGTTTAGAGAAGGAAATAAATGGCGTTGAGGGATTGAAGTATATTCAGTCAACAAGTGGCAACGACGGCACGAGCAAAATTACAGCAACATTCGATCTCGAGCGTGGCATTGATGAAGCCGCAGTTGACGTTCAGACTAAAGTTGCAACTGCGCAAGGTCGACTTCCTGAAGACGTGAAGCGCCTTGGCGTTTCCATCAACAAAGTCTCTACGTCAATAGTTCTTGCTTTGGCTGTCTACGCCGAAGGTGTAAATTACTCGCCGGAATTTATAAGCAATTACATCGACCTGTACGTCAAAGATCCGCTCAAGTCTATTTCCGGTGTTGGTGATGTAAGTATCGTAGGTGAGCGCAAGTACGCAATGCGTATTTGGCTGGACCCGAATAAGCTTTCCGAATATCTAATGAGTCCGCTGGATGTAGTCAATGCTCTACAGGCTCAAAATAAACAAGTAGGAGCCGGTGACCTCGGTGGAGCCCCTGCGCCTTCAGGACAGCGTTACCAGTACAACATAAAAGTATTCGGTCGTATGTCCGACCCGGCTGAGTTTGCCAACATCGTCGTGAAAAGATCCGCTGACGGCACGCTGATTCACGTGCGTGACATTGGACGAGTTGAACTTGGTGCCGAGAATTACGTCACAAACAGCAATTACAAGGGTAAGGATGCCATTGCACTTGTTATCTATCTGCGTTCAGGCGGCAATGCACTACAGGTTGCCAGAGAAGCGCGCAAGGTGCTGGCAGGGCTGCAAGAGAAATTTCCACCTGGGTTGAAAATTGATGTCTGTCTTGACACCACGGAAGCGGTTAGTGAATCAATCGATGAAGTAATTCACACGCTTCTTGAAGCCATTGTCTTGGTTGTATTAGTCATATTTGTCTTCCTCCAAGATTGGCGCAGCATGATTATTGCCTGCGTAACCATTCCAGTTTCACTGATAGGCACGTTTGCCTTCATGAAACTATTTGGATTCTCCATCAATACATTGACGCTCTTTGGGTTAACCCTGGCCACCGGTCTGGTGGTTGACGATGCCATTGTCGTTGTGGAAAACGTCAAGAGACACATGGAAGAGTCTAAACTTTCGCCATTTGAAGCCACCCGTGTGGCAATGCGCGAAACAGCTGGAGCCTTAGTTGCCACGGCTCTAGTACTAATTGCAGTTTTTGTCCCAGTTGCCTTTTTCCCCGGAACAACCGGTCAGCTATATAAGCAATTTGCTCTTACAATTGCTATCTCAGTTGCTCTTTCTGCTTTCAATGCATTGACGCTGAGTCCGGCGTTAGCAGCACTATTATTGAAAGGCGAAGAGCACCCGAATGCCATATTCAATGCAATCAACAAGGTGATTGACTGGCTGCGTCGTACCTATGAAGCGTCGCTTTCATTTGTATTGAAAGTAGAACCACTGGTAATTGCAGTAATGCTAGTCGCAGTTGGTATGACTTATTGGCTATTCAAAGTCCTACCGACAGGTTTTGTGCCCTACGAAGACCAAGGCTATTTCTTCACGCTCATCAAGGCTCCGGAAGGTACTTCGCTGGAATACACTAATGACGTAGTAAAACAAGTTTCTGCGCTGGAAGATTCTCAGCCGGAAGCCAAACCGTCGTTGGGACTTTCCGGATTTAGCTTTACCGGCAACGCCGCCAATTTGGGAATAGTATTTTCCACGCTCAAACCCTGGAAGGAACGTGAAGGTCATGAGCATACTCTGGATGCAATTATTGAGCGCCTGCGTAAGCCACTGTCAGGTATTACTTCCGCCGGTTGCGTGCCGTTCAACCCACCAGCTTTAGAAGGACTAGGTAACTTTGGTGGCTTCGTTTACGAGCTGCAAGACCTGAGCGGTAAATCGATTACAGATCTTGCCAATACAGCCAAAAAACTTGTTTTGGCCGGCAACAAGACCAAGGGTTTGGAAGGACTGTTTACTACTTTTAGCGCCAGCACGCCCCAGCTTCAGTTGACAGTTAAGAGAGACTTGGCTGAAGTCTTAAATGTTGATACGTCCTCTATTTTAGATACGTTGCAAGTGCTGTCCGGCTCGACTTATGTCAACGACTTTGACTATCTAAATAGAAGTTACAGAGTCTATGCTCAAGCAGACAAGCAATTTAGAGCAAACCCACAAAGTATTTTTGAATACTATGTCCACTCGCGTGACGGTCAAATGATATCCTTGCGCAATTTGCTTGATTTCAAACCGGCTCTCACAACCAACACCATCAGCCACTACAACCTATTTCGTTCCGTAGAAGTAAACGGCAACGCTGCTGCCGGCTATAGCTCCGGTCAAGCACTGCAATTTATGGATACGTTATCAAATGATATGTTGCCGAAAAGCATGACTTATTCCTGGTCGGGAATTTCACTCGAGGAGATAAAGGCCGGAAGCAGCGCTGTATTTATCTTCATTCTAGGACTGGTCTTTGTATTTCTCGTGCTGTCTGCTCAATACGAAAGCTATACTGATCCGGCAATTATTCTTCTATCCGTACCCCCAGCTATGTTGGGCGCTTTGCTCTTCCAGTGGTTAAGAGGTTTGGAAAATGATGTGTTCTGTCAGATTGGACTAGTAATGCTAGTGGGACTTGCCAGCAAAAATGCGATCCTCATTGTGGAATTTGCCAACCATCTTCTAAAGACAGAAAAAATTACATACAAAGAAGCAGCCCTGAAAGCAGCGGGTTTACGTCTGCGACCGATTCTAATGACGTCATTGGCCTTCATTGTTGGTCTTCTGCCCCTTGTGCTTGCGAGCGGTGCCGGAGCCAACGCCAGACAGTCATTGGGAACTGCCGTTTGTGGCGGCATGTTGGTGTCTACTTTTATTACGCTTTATTTGGTACCAGTAGTGTTTTCATTGATGAAGTCGTTTTTGTCCAGATCTAAAAAATTGTAAGGATCGCTCAATTGTTCGTCTATCCGCAAAAGATATGAACGAATGTCGTGAAGTTGTCCAGTACAATTGCATAAAAGCGCAATTGCTCAAGTATCGATTTTAGCCACGCTTAAAAAGGGGAAAGTGCAGATGACAAGGAAAAAGGTAACAGACTCGATTCATGGCACCGATGAGAAGACAAAGCGCTGGAAGTCAACATTTGCTGCCGCACGCATGGCTTATGAGACGGGTGAATTTCGGCAGGCGGAAAGTCTTCTTGCCCGAGCCCTAGAAATCGCAAGCGATATAAAAGAGCGCAGCTTTGCTATTGGTGCAACACATGTTGGCACAGCTGCAGTTCTACTAGCTGAAGGGAGATTGAGCGAGGCAACTTCTGCACTTCAAAAGGCAATAGCGGGCTTGGAAGGATATGGTGACAGCGAGCACCAAGAATTGCTTGCTGTTGGCATTAGATTTTACGCTGAGGCACTTGTAGAATCGGGTGATGAAAGAGGCGCGGAAAAAGAGCTTCAAAGGTCAATTGCTATTCTGCGCAGCCTGGGTGCGGACACATATGTTCAGTTGTCTTATTCCCTCGCAGATTTAGGTGCGCTTTATTTAACTACAGGACGGCGTGGTGAGGCGGAGAAGGCTATCAGTGAGGCTATGAAGATTGCCGCTGTATTCCTTGAGCCAGGTAGCGCTGATTACACCCGCGTGGATATGATTTATCAAATAAGTAAATCAATGCCGGAAGAGGAACGTCATGATATGGCTAAAGACGGCATCAGAAAAATAGAATATCTCTACGGTGCAAAACACCCCAATATTGCCAGAGCCCTGGATAGATATTTCAAGGTCTTGCGCGACAGCGGAAATCTTGAACGGCTTGAAGAAGCGCAAAAAATGTTTGGAGTATAGCTATGAAAACTCAAAGAAAAAAACGGACAAATCCAAATTCTAATTTGCAGAAGATGGGCAGAAAACAATATGAGTTGGAATTGACTAGGTTGCAGACCGAATTGTGCCACCTGCAAGCGTGGGTTAAGGCTACCGGTGAGCGAGTAGTGATTGTTTTTGAGGGCAGGGATGCTGCCGGCAAGGGTGGCGTAATTAAGGCGATAAGCGCTCGAGTCAGCTCAAGGGTCTTTCGGGTTGTTTCTCTGCCTGCTCCATCAGATCGAGAAAAGTCGCAGCTTTATATACAGCGCTATTTGCAGCATTTTCCTGCTGCAGGCGAAATCGTTATTTTTGATCGTAGCTGGTACAACCGCGCCGGTGTTGAGCACGTGATGGGCTTCTGTAATGATTCCGAGTACC